>JAFGUL010000190.1 GCA_016938535.1 Candidatus Delongbacteria bacterium | reverse complement strand
GTCGCGGTATGAGTTGACCCATTTTGCATAAGAAGCGCCGATTATTGTTTCGCTGGTAGGTCTGACCACGAGAGGCTCTTCAAGTTTGCCGTCGGGAACGAGCTTACCCTCTTCGTTCTGTGTCAGCCTGTGATGAGTGACCACTGCGCACTCTTTGGCGAAACCTTCCACATGGTCCGCTTCCTGCTGAAGGTAGCTTAAGGGTATGAAAAGCGGAAAATATGCGTTAACGTGGCCTGTGTCCTTGAACATCTGATCAAGTTCTCTCTGCATGTTCTCCCAGATCGTGTAACCCCACGGTTTTATAACCATACAGCCTCTGACATCACTGTTCTCAGCCAGTTCAGCCGCCTTTATAACTTCGAGATACCACTGGGAATAATCCTCTTCTCTCGTTACAGGTATCGCTGTTTTTTTAAAATCTGCCATTTTACTGTCCTGAATTCTGTAATTTAACTTTATTTATGCCTGATCTCGTAATTGGGTGCTTCTCTTGTTATCTGAACATCGTGCGGATGGCTCTCGATAAGTCCCGAATGCGTCATTCTGATGAACTGTGTTTTTTCTTTCATCTCTTTTATGTTCCCGCATCCGCAGTAACCCATTGCCTGACGGAGACCGCCGACCATCTGGTAGATCGTGTTGGATACTTTTCCCTTGTAAGGGATCCTTCCTTCAATACCTTCGGGAACGAATTTGCTTGCTGCGACCTGGAAATATCTGTCTGCTGAACCTTTCTTCATTGCTCCGATCGAACCCATGCCCCTGTAAGTTTTGAACTGTCTTCCTTCGAACAATATCATTTCTCCGGGAGCCTCGTCCGTGCCTGCAAGCATTGATCCGAGCATTACGCAGTCTGCACCTGCAGCAATAGCTTTGGCTATATCACCGGAATATTTTATTCCGCCGTCCGCGATCAGCGGTATATTGTGCTTCCTGCATGCAACTGCCGCATTCTGTATGGCTGTTATCTGCGGAACCCCGACTCCCGCCACAACTCTGGTGGTGCATATCGAACCCGGTCCTATTCCGACCTTGACCGCATCTGCTCCGGCTTTTATAAGGTCCTGCGCGCCTTCTGTCGTAGCTATATTACCCGCAATTATCTGTATCCCTTCGTACTTTTTCTTAATGCGCCTGATCTCTCTCGCAATATCTGCATGATGACCGTGCGCGCTGTCTATTACAATGGCATCTACCTTGGCATTTATGAGGAGCTTTATTCTCTTATCATCCCCGCTCGCGGATATAGCGGCAGCCACCCTAAGCCGACCTTTTTTATCCTTGCATGCGTTGGGAAAACTTTCCTTTTTCTTGATATCTTTAAAAGTTATCATACCTTTCAGATTGCCGGCTTTATCAACTATCGGAAGTTTTTCGATCTTATTTTTCTGGAGTATCACCTTTGCCTCTTCCAAAGATGTTCCCTCGATCCCTGTTACAAGGGGGGACTTTGTCATTATGTCTTTAACCCTTACATCGTCGTCATATTCAAATCTGATGTCCCTGTTCGTTATTATACCTACAAGTTTCGAGCCGTCAATTACAGGGATTCCCGATATGGAAAATTTTTCCATAAGCTTGAATACTTCCTTTAGATGCGCTTCCGGACCGATCGTCACGGGATCTGTTATCATTCCGCTTTCGGATCTTTTTACCCTGTCAACCTCGCTCGCCTGCTCCTCGGGAGACATATTTTTATGAATGACGGCCATTCCGCCCTCTCTGGCCATCGCGATCGCCATCTGGGATTCGGAAACTGTGTCCATTGCTGCTGAAATAATCGGGATATTGAGCCTGATATTTTTTGTAAGCATTGTGTCTGTTGCAGCCTCAGAAGGCTTCACAGTACTTTTCTTCGGAATAAGAAGAATATCGTCAAATGTCAGTCCCGTTTCTTTAATTTTTTCCATAACTATACCCCGTTTTTTTTATGCAAAAAACCGCCTTTTAAGGCGGCCTTTTTAATTCTTGAATTTCTACCGTATATTTTTAAACTGCTGAACATATCCCCTGCTGCTTTTCTCTCACATGTTTAAGAATTGACAAAAATACGAAATTATCGGAAGTTAGTCAAGACCAATTATCTTGGATTTATATCAGATCCCAATTATTTTCTGTAGCTGTCAGTACCGGTAATACTGAGAACTTCTCCAAAATAAACATTGTGATAATCCTTTTCGGGATAGCTTTCTTCTATCTTTTTTTCCAGAAATTCTTCGGGAAGGAATTTCGAGGAATAAATTTTTCTGCATTCAATTGAGAGTTCAGCTTCTTCAAATGACGGACATGATACGAGTTCAGCTTTTGCTAAAGTAAGACCTGACTTTTCAATCTTATTTTCATCCCTGCCGCTCACGCTTCCGAAGTATTTGAGCTTATCTCTGTACTCTTCGGGAAAGGCTGTAACGGTAAAACTATCATACTTCTTCATGAACAGATCAGTATGTCTTGTAGGTCTGACTACTACCTGAACGAATGGCCTGTTCCACATAACCCCGATACTCCCCCAGGCTACCGTCATGCAGTTGTATTCCTTTTTATCATGATCGCCCGAAGTCAGAAGCAGCCATTTTTTACCCCAGAGATCAAATATTTTTGTATCGAAGTCATTGATGTTTATTAATTCTTTTTTCATGTTTACTTCTCCATTCTTATTTATTAGATTTATATATCGCAAAAAAAACCGGGAACCGCAAGGATAAATTTATGAGAGTTTTAGTTCAGAGAGCCGATGAGGTGTTTATAAGAATAAACAATGAAATACACTGTAATTCAGGCAGGGGACTGCTTTTATTTATCGGAGTCGGTTCGGATGATTCGGAAAGCGTTATTCCATATTTTGCAGACAAGATAATAAATCTGAGGATCTTCGAGGACAGTGAAGGGAAGATGAATCTTTCGGTAAAGGATATTAAAGGTGAGATAACAGCTGTTTCGCAGTTCACACTTTACGCAGACACTTCAAGAGGAAGAAGACCCGGATTCTCAATGTCAGCACCTCCTGAAAAAGCTAAAGAACTTTATGGGTCGCTTGTATCTGAACTGAAGAGATCGGGACTGGAGGTAAAAGAAGGAGTTTTCGGCGCGCATATGGAGATAGGTCTGATTAATAACGGACCCGCGACCTTTCTTCTTGAAAAGAACTGAGCAAAAAAAATAAAAAATCAGCTCTTGACTTAAGACGCTAATATATCTATTTTACTACCGTGTTTGTTCAACGCATACTGAATCTAGAGAAAGGGGGTACTATATGATATTCGATATTATACTCATAATAATGGTCATAACAGCGCTTACAAGATCTTCTTCGAAAGGATGTACCGAAGATATGAACTTTGCAATTGGCTTTCTTGTTGTTGTCAGAATTGCGGGTGCGGCATATTCACCTCTTTCCAAAATAGTATCAAAATTCGTAGAAGGTCCGAATCTTCCGGTCTATATATCATACATCGCTTCTCTTTTTATTGTATTTTTCATTTATAACACGATCGTGGGAACCAGGATCATTGACATAGGTTCAAAGATCCCCAAAACTACCGGAAGGGTTTTAACTCTCACATTTTCAATATTCAGGGTCATGATCATTTATTCTGTAATTTTTACATTTTTATATGCTTTTCCTGTCCTTCACAGGATTCCCGCAAAACTTATAGAACCGAAAACCGAAAAACTTGCCTACGGTATCCTCGGTAAAGGAACGAACGATGTTTTTGATAATTTTGCAGTTTATTTAGGCAGATTGAACAATCCGATAAAATTCCTTGAAAAACAGAAGTATAAACAGGAAAGCAGCGCTGCGAAAAAACGCGAAGCGATCAAGGAACATGAAGGTCTTGAAAGCTTTGTGACTCCCGAGGAAAAAGAGGAGAAAAAGGACGAATAGATCCTAATTGTCCGGTCTCAAAGGTATAGTAAAACCGAATGTACTTCCCTTTTTCGATACACTTTCAACGAAAACATTACCGTTATGTTTTTCAACGAATTCTTTGCACAGTAAGAGCCCCAGTCCCGTTCCCTTTTCGTTATCGGTCCCGTTAGTCACAAAATGCTTGTCTATTACAAAAAGCTTCGAGATATCTTTTTTCTTTATGCCGATCCCGCTGTCTTTCACATAAAAACTGAACGAGTCATCATTCTTTTCAGTTCTTATTGTGATATTTCCGCCTTTTTTGGTAAACTTGATCGCGTTTGTGACAAAATTCCTGACAACGGTCTTTATCATATTTTTATCCGCATAAATAAAAATATCGGGTTCTACATCTGCTTTTATTTCAATATTCTTTGATTGTGCGCTGTACCTCAATAGGTCAAGACAACTGTTAAGGCTGTCTGAAAAATTGAACATTTGGGGGTTGAACTGCTTAAGTCCGCTTTGAGATCTTGACCATTCCAGAAGATTCTCTATAAGCTTCAGCAAATGTTTTGCGGAAAGATTTATCGTATTTATATATTCCTTCTGCTTCTTAACGCTCAGATCGTCAAAATATTCAAACAGAAGTTCGGATGTCGTATAAAGTATCGAGAACGGATTTTTCAGGTCGTGAGCTATTATATTAAAGAATTTATCCTTTGAAAAATTTGATCTCATAAGGTCCGATCTTGATCTTTTCAGCTCTTTATTGAGTTTCGCCAGCTCGATATTCTTTATTTTGAATATCTCGCTTTCCTTATCCTTTTTATAATTTTCGTATTTTGTTGTAATATTATGGATCTCGTGCTGCTTTTTCAGATTTAGTATTTCTTCGTTAAGTTTTGAGTATTTTACAAAATAACCGAAAGCTGATTTATAATTGTTCTTTCTGGTATATATCTCTGCAAGTATCTTATATGCATCACGGAGCTTGTCTGAAATATTAAGTTCTTTTGCAAGGTCATGAGATCTTTTAATATAAACCAGAGCTTCTTCATACTTTCCCTGAGCGAGATAAAGACTAGATATATTCCTGTTGATACCCGAGATCGCTTTTTTCTCACCCAGTTTTTCGTTTATCCTTTTAGATTCCAGAAGATTTTTTTCTGCTTCGTCGTATTTTCCCTGCTTAAAAAATATCATTCCGAGATTTTCAAGCGAAGCCGCCATTCCGAATAAAGAACCGGTTTCTTTTCTGACACTAATAGAATCTTCCAAAAATGAAATAGCCTTGTCAAACTCGTTCATTTTATCATAGATCCTGCCGATATCATTGTATGAATTCGCGATCCCCCTTCTGTCTCCAGCCGTTTTTCTGTATTCAAGAGCTCTGTTTGAATATTCAAGAGCTTTCTCCAGGTTGAACAATCTTGTGAAAATTATACCGATGTTACTTAAAGTATTGGCAATAACAGCCTTGTTCGCGAATTTTTCCTTGATCTCCAGAGCTTTAAACTGACATTCGAGAGCTTCAGAGAAAAGTGACATCTCAAAATAAACAAGTCCGAGATTGTTGTAAACCATTCCCTGATTTTCAATTATATTTGCCTCTTTGAACATCTTAAGTGATCTGAGGCCGTAAGTAAGAGCATCTTTGAGCTCGCCTTTCTGATAATGTGCCAGGCATAAATTGTTAAGACAAGATGCAACGGCATCTTTCTTTTCTTTTTTTTCCTCGCGCATCTTTAAAGATTCGCCCACATATTTCAGCGCATTTTCATAATCACCGCTGAAATAATAGTTCACACCTATTTTGTTGAGAGTTTCTGAAATTCCGGTATGTATAGACATATCCTTTCTTATTTTCAGGGCTTTATTGTAGTATTTCAGACCTTCCTGATTCTCCGACATTCTTGTGAATGCGTCTCCGAGAGAATCGTATATCAGCGATATTATGCGCCTGTTGGTCTTAGGTGTGATCTCAAGTGCTTTTTTAAGATGATTTTCGGCTTCTTTGAGCTTGAAAAGCTTTAGTGAAACCATACCCAGCGTTCTATAAATAAGCGATAGTTTTGAATTCCCCGCTTTACTTTCGGCAATATCGAGAGCCATCAGAAGATATTTTTCGGATTCCCCGTACTGCTTTTCCTCGAAATACAGAGTTCCCAGACCGGTCAGAGAATCGAGTTTTAATTTTTTGTTCTTTGATCTCAGATTCGCTCTGTACTGATCTTCAAGCACACCGTAATCTCCGGAATAAGCATTTGCATTAATCTTTTTCATATCTCTCTTGAATCTTTCCTTTAGTCAATTTCTGTCGATCTTACAACGATATTCTTTCCCTTGGCTTTACCCTGATACAATGCTTCATCGGCTTTGTTTATACAGTTGTCGATATCCATTATAGAATCAAATACCGTTATTCCGAATGTCATTGTAATATTGAGTTTGATGTCCCTGTAGTAAAATATTTCATTCTCTATCTTCTTTCTGAGTTTCTCAGCGATCACAGCACCGCCTTCCATATCGGTCTTTGGCATAAGAAAAATAAACTCCTCGCCGCCCCACCTTCCTATGCAGTCCTGTTTCCTCATTACCGAACGCATTATGTTCGCCAGATTAACAAGAACAAAATCACCGCAGTCATGCCCGTAGCTGTCATTGAATGTTTTGAAATTATCAATATCCGATAACCCGAGGGCAAATTTCTCGCCGCTCCTTTCGAATTTTAGTGCTTCATACTTTATCTTGTCGAGAATGTCCCTTCTGTTCGAAAGCCTTGTCAAAGGATCTGTCCTTGCAAGAAGATCAAGTTTGGTATAGGCATCAGTCAGCTCTTTGTTCTTCTTCTTGATTATCTCGTTGGCTTTTTGCAGATCTTTTATATATTTCGCCATTTCCACATTTTTAAGTCTATATATCTCAGCCTCTTTCTCTTTCTGTTCAGAAATATATTTAGATTGTATTACCGCTATCTTTCCCGATAATTCACCGTAAATGGCGTCTTTCATATCAGAATATAGCTTATAATGTTCATAAGCCTTGGAGTAATCCTTTTTTTCATAATAAAGGTCGGCAAGTATCTGATAACTTTCCTGGATCACATTTCTCGCATTGAGCTTTTTTGCTTTTTCTAGAGCTGTTTTCAGGTTTTCCTCTGCATCGGAATACTTTTTCAGCTGAAGATATGTTCGCGCTGCTTCGTTCGAGGTATTAGCAATGTTATATGCAAGATTTTCTTTTCTGGCTATCTTCAGACTTTTCTTAAAGCTGTCAAGTGCCTCATTCAATTCACCCTTCTCACGGTAGATAATACCTATGTTATTGTAAACTGACGCCCTCAATTTCTGCTCTCCGCCCTTATCGTAAAGCTTGAGCGCTGCATCATAATTTTCTATTGCCTTCTGATAGTCTTTTAGAGTAGAGTAGATATTCCCGATATTGTTGAATGATTTGCCGATGTCAATATCATCTTTAAGCTGCTGCCTTATTTTCAAAGATTTTTCGTAGTACTCAAGCGACCTGTCATAATTCCTGAGCTGAAAATAGATATTTCCGACAGTGTTGAGAGAATTAGCGATCCCTTTTTTATCATGGATCTCTTCTCTGATCTTAAGTGAACCCAGGTAATATTCAAGAGCCTGATCGTAATTCGTGAGCAGATAACACACCTGACCGATACTGTTGTAGAGTTCCGCTTTTTTCTTATCGTTCTTTGAGGATTTTGAAAGTTCCAGGCCGGTATGATAATAGGTGTGTGCCTTTTCATACTCGTCGTTCTGATTATATAGATCTCCAAGTCGGATGTAAATTTCAGCTTTTTTAGACTTGGGTTTTGCATACTGAAGGTAATTCAGGAGCTGAAGTGTATATTCTATGCTTTTTTTTACAGAGATCTTTTCATATACCTGAGACAGCTGGTCGAGTATTTTGAATTTATCGTTTCCTGAAGTTTTATCAAGTACATTCTCAAGCTCTTTTATATGCTTCATCAGGGTTCTCCCGTTGTGGTTTAATCAGTGTTGATACGGCCGTTTATCTTCCCAAAAACCATTTTTCGGATGCTTTCAGCGCATCTCTTGAAATAGAGAATTCACTGTCAATTTCGGTATATACGACCTCGAAACCTTTTGATTCGAGCGTGTTCTTTATCTTCAAGTATCTTTCCTGATCCACATAAATATCATTCGGGCTGTTGACCATAAAGAATTTTAGGCCCTTCGCCTTATTTATAATTTCATCAGGAATAGTAGCTATATCGAAATCAGTTCCGAAAATTATCACACCTTTTACCAGTTTAGGGTTTTTCAGAGCTACATCGAAGGCGACCGAAGATCCCTGATGCATTCCGAGAAGATAAATATCCCCCACATTGTATCTGGATTTCATGTTGTTCATTATTTCCAAGACATATTGAGTACTCATATTTTCAGATTTGACAGTAACATCGCTGCTTACCTCGTCAATATTCCATCTGAATTCGTTGGCCTGTCCGATAGGAACGCTGTATGGAGCCTGGGGAACAGCGAAAATAAATTCGGGGATATCAAAATATCTCCATATCTTAACCATCTGATTGTGATTGCTTGAATGTCCGTGAAGACCGATAACCATTGTATATTTCTGATCAGGATAGAATGCAAGAGGTTTGGCTATTCTTACTTTCATCAGAGATTTTGCTTCAACAACCACTTCATCCCCGAGATTCTTGATCATCTGACCTATGCTGTCAATAGCAGTTTTAAAGACAGGATTGTCTCTTACCTTATCGAAATCGGTGTCCTTCTGAATATAATTGAAATCCACGAAGCCTAGATCTATCGCCCTGAACAAAAATTTTGCGCTCAGGTCAGGTTTTTCAAGAAGAGCATAGGTACATGCAAGATTGTAGGTCGAGATTATGTCGTAAACATTATGACTTAACAGATAAAGGTAATTCTGGGCGGCAAGCTTGTAATCCTTATTCCAGTAGGCCTGATCGGCATTGATCATGTAATCCCTCAGGTCATCGTCAAGAAAACTGCCGGTGTTTTCATCGAACGGATCGATACTTTCGGGACTTGACCAGTCCCTCACAATTACTTTTTCCTTGTTGCTCTGCTGATCTGTGCAGGATATTAAAGAAAGAACAACTATCAGCATTAACATGAGATTTTTTGAGTTCATACCACTACCCCGCTATTTAAATTAGTGATTTTTTCCCGATACAGAGTTTATTTTTAACCTCTATTGTATAATATAAGCTAAAGTCACACTGAAATGCAACTGAAATTTATTTTTTATTTATCTGCTTACCGTTCGTAAGAAGAAGATCGCAGATCGCAATTGCCGCTGAAGCTTCGATGATAACAGGTGATCTTAAGGCTGGACAAACATCGTGCCTTCCTTTTATAACAAGCGGCTCGGTCTTTCCTGTTTTCAGATTGATCGAATCCTGTTTTTTCGATATTGATGACGGAGGCCTCATAACAACCCTGAACATCAGCTTATTCCCGTTGGTTAATCCGCCTGTCAATCCTCCGCAGTTGTTCGTTACGGTTCTACCGCTCAGGTCGAGAAGTGTATCATTATATTCGCTTCCTTTCATCTGCGCAGATCTGAACCCTTCTCCGAACTCGATACCTTTCACGCTCGGGACAGAAAATACTATGTGACTGATAACTGATTCTGCTGAATCGAAAAAAGGCTCTCCGAGACCTAAAGGAATTCCGTAAACAGAACATTCTATCAGACCGCCGAGAGTATCTCCTTCTTTAACGGCTTTTTCCATTTCTTTTTTGAAATTAAAAGTCTTATCTGTTTCGATCAGTCTTGCCTTGAATTCAGTTCCCTGGAGTATCTTTTTAGCGATCACTCCGGCTGCTACGAGCCCCACTGTCAGCCTTCCAGAAAAATGCCCTCCGCCTCTATAGTCATTATATCCGGAATATTTCTTCCCTGCTATAAAATCCACCTGACCGGGTCTCGGTACAGTTCTGAATTTATCGTAATCTGAACTTTTTGTATTATCGTTATCAAACTCTATCAGAATAGGGGATCCTGTCGTTCTTCCGTTAAAGATCCCGCTCTTTATCTTGGGAATATCGCTTTCTTTCCTAGCAGTTGTCCCTTTCTGAACAGGTCTTCTTCTGCGCAGATCTTCATCAAAATCTTCAGTTTTAACTGAAATTCCCGCCGGGCATCCGTCGATCAAAACACCCACGCTTTCACCATGGGATTCGCCGAATATTTCCACTATGAAATTTCTTCCGAAACTGTTCATTTTACTCTCTCCGTAACTAAATTAAGATCTTCAAAAAAATCAGGATGAGATTTTTTTACACAATCAATATCATTTAACGCTAAACCCGAATCTGAAAGTATGCCTGCAACGGCAAAACCCATAGCGAGACGGTGATCATTATGCGTTTCAAGATAGGCGAACTCAAGCCGGCTCTTACGGACTGTTATGCAGTCTTTTTCAACACTTATACCGGCTCCTGCTTTTTTCAGTTCTGTTACTATCGCCTGCGGCCTGTTCGATTCTTTGTATTTAAGCCTCCGGTAATTAAAGATCCTTGTGACCCCTTCGCAGTTCATCCCTAGAATTACCAGAGGTATGAACAGATCGGGATGATCGGTAATATCCGCATCAAAACCTTTTAACAAACCGGCTTTTACACTTACTGAATTACCGGAGATCACAACCTCAGCACCTGCACTCTCCAGGTACCTTATAACGGCTGAATCAGGCTGGAGGCTCTCAGGGTTCAGATTCCTGACAGTAACATTTCCCGAAACTGCTCCCGCTATAAGGAAAAAGGCTGATGAAGACCAGTCGCCTTCGATTTTTACTTTACCCCGTCTGAATCTCCTCCCCCCCGTAATGTTTATGCTGCTGCCGCAAATTCTGATATACGCACCGAATCTGTTCAGAAGGTCAGCCGTCATTTCTATGTAGGGAAAACTTACTGGGTTTTTAATTCTTATAATACTGTCGCCTTCTACCAGTGAAAGGGCGAACAACAGTCCCGATATTATCTGAGATCCGAAGGGATTTTCTATCAGAATACTACCGCTTTTCAGTGGTCCTCTAACAGTAATATTTTCGCCTTTGACCTCATAACTCACATTGAATTTTTCAAGAATGCTCAGTATTTCGCTGTTTCCCCTTTTTATGAGTGAAGCTCTTCCTTTAATTGTACGCTCATCTTCAAATAAGGAAAGTACCGGAGCGAACAATCTCAGGCACAGACCTGATTCATTGCAGTAAATTTCATTGTTGTTAAATTTTTCCGGCCCAACTACCTTTAACCGGTCTTTCTCCCGGCTTATTTTAGCACCCAACGACTTTATTGATTCAAGAACTGCATCGGAATCGCTGCTTTTAGCGTAATTCAAGATCTCAATACCTTCCCTGTTCAGAAGTCCGAGAACAAGTGCCCTTTGAATATAGCTTTTTGAAGGATAGGCATCAACTGCACCTGAAATTTTCCCGGGTTTTATCACCAGATCACCTGACATCAAGCTCCCTGATTATTTTTTTCAGGTCATCTTCGGTCTTTTTTTTCCGGGTACCGATGATCAGGTCTGAAACCGAGAAATAATCGTCTCTCCTTTCATAAAACATTCTGTTGAGTTCGGATTCAATGTCAGTATTTGTAAGCATCGGCCTTTTGGACACATCCTCATCATTTAGACCTGAACGAATATCATCGACATCGGCATCCAATAGAACACAATAGCATCTTTCAGAAATGATCTTCCGGTTCAGACCGGATTTCAATGCGCCTGCACCTACTGCAATTACTGCATTTTCTTTTTCCGAACTCTCTGATATTATATCCTCCTCGAGCTTTCTGAAATATTCTTCACCTTGCGATCTGAAAATATCAGTGATCTCCATTCCCGATCTTTTTGTTACCTCATGGTCGGTATCAATAAATTCCATTCCGTAATGTTCTGCCGTTTTTATGCCGAAAAAACTTTTACCCGCACCTGTCATACCGATAAATGCGATATTTTTCTTCTTTTTTTTCGCTTCGGGCAAAATACTGAGACTGCTCATTTCGATTTTCCTGTCGAAAAAGATCCCGTAGGATTTTACAGCTTGACCAAAAAGCCAGTAAAGCCCGTTGATATATCTTTTACACTTATATTCAGTATACATATTCCTGTAGTTCGCATCAAGAACAAAAGAGTTTTCAAGTGAATTTCCTATATCCAGAGTAAGTTCTGGAACAGCAATGACTGCAAGAAAAGTATCTTTCAGATTTTCTTTGAGCGAACTGAAATTTATTAATCCGCACTTCATTTCTTCAGATATCTTCAAAGCTTTTCTGTCTGTCCTGTTCGATATAAAAACATTTCCGCCGAGATCTTTTAGAGAATATACTGCCGATCTTGCGGCTCCGCCTCCCCCGATAACGACACATTTTTTATCCTTTATTTCGATCCCGTTATCTACAAGTGAGTGCTCCACTCCGAAAACATCAGTATTGAACCCGTAGTAATGCCCATTATGTGCTATTACAGTATTGACTGACCCCGTCTGCTTTGAGATCAGATCAGTATCTTTGAGATATTCTATTATGCCTTCTTTGAAGGGCGAAGTAACATTTATGCCGGATATTGAGTATTTTTCTGTGATGCTGAAAATATCCTCTATACTGTCTGCACTAATCCTTGTGTATACCGAATCAGATCCGGTCTTTCTAAACATCTGATAAAATATTTCGGGACTCCTGCTGTGAGCGACAGGATCTCCAGCTACTGCTATCTTTTTCATTTCGGCTTTTTAAAGATAATATGTATTCGGAAGAAAATTATTCCTTTTATTTATCCTCTTCTTCATCAGGATCTTCTTCAGTGTCCTCTTCGGATTCGTCAGTTTCTTCCTCTTCATCTTCGTTTTTCGGATAAAGTGCCTTATTCAGTTTGCGCAATATCAGAAGACTTACCAGTAAAAGTATAAGTCCGATTATCATCAGGGAATAACCGGTATTCATCATCATCTTTGCCGTAACTTCTTTTGACTGAAGATCCGTCTGCATCTTAATAAGGTCGAGATGTTTCTCGTTGAGGCTGTTCTCTTTTACTGAAAGCTGCTGATTCTTCTGTTCGAGTACCACCATTATTGAATCAAGCTCAATCTCTTTCTGCTGAAGCTGCTCCAGCTGGCGGTCAAATGACGCCTGATAAGATTTCATGCTTTCTTCCGGCGCCTGAACTTTCTTTACCGCAGGGCTATCCGATTCACCCGCCTTACAACCGTAGGAAAACAGCATCATCATCAATAGTGCTGAGACTGCAAATAAACTGAAAACTTTTTTCATAATAACCTCTCCTGTTGAGTTAATTTAAGGAATATTTTACTTTCACTACAAAATATAAGCAACTTTTTTTAATAATCAAAGAAATAAAAAAGGGGCTTTTATAATCCGCCCCTCTTTCAAAAACCATACTTGGATTTATTTTTTCAGTTTCTCTGCGAACTCATCATCGGCCATTTTTACGATTATATCGCATCCGTGACCGAAACCTGTTCTGTCGCATTTGTCTTCAGTAGTCTCGAAAATGAACTTTGCATCATCTTTATCTTTGATCTCGTCCTGATTTTTCGATACGGCTTCTTTTAAGATATCTTCGTTCGAAGCATATTCAGCTTTAACTCCGAGTTTTTCCATTAGCGATATCAGCTGATCCTTGAACAGAACTGTTTTCGGTTCAGCCACAGGTTCGAAAGATACTAGTCGTTTCTGAGTATTAGAGAAAGATCCTCCTGTTTCGATCGGGAAAGATGCAGGAAGTATCACATCGGCCAGCTTAGCTGTTTCAGTCATGAAGTAGTCTGAAACGACCTTGAATTCGGCACCGTCAAGTATCTGAGCAGCTTTTTTGTCCGAAGAACATCCGACCGGATCCTCACCGAAAATGAACATGTTCTTGATCTTTCCGTGGTCGTATCCGCATTCTTCGCAATCGCAGTAAATACCCATGTCAAAAAGTCCCTGAGCATTGTTTTTCTCTTTCAGAGCTATCACTCCGCCTGCGGTTTTACCGAGTTTTCCCGTCAAGAGCGCAAGGTTGAATATCTCTTTTACGCCCGGTGAGGAAATGTTCTTTTCATTGAATATTATTATTGCGTTCTGCTCTTCGATGTAGTGTTTAACAACTTTTCTTACCTTTTCTTCGGTCACTCCCGCTTTTTCGCAAAGTGAGGCTAAGTCATTTTTGAGAAGATCTTCTGAATAAGCATCGAAAGCTTCCGTGTTCCCGTCTATGAACATTTTGTTGACAAGATTATCTTTGACGATAGCATAATTCATGGCTTTGACGAAGTTATAGTATGATGTCACTTTCGCCGTGCAGTCGCATTTTTTGTTCATGGTTGAGTCATCAGCTTTGTGAATGTTGACCATTTTCAGATCTTTTTCCTGTCTGATCGAGTTCAGCCTAAAACCGAGCACTGCGTTCTCTTTATCTATCTCCGAGCCTATGAAGTAAATCGCTCCGGCTTTATCAAGATCGTCGAAAGAAGCATTTGCGAACCAGTTATTTTTGAAATCCTGCTCCCTTCCGTGGTAAAGTAACGATGAAAGATTACAAGTCTTAACGGCTTCCTTTGCAAGCTTTGAAGTGAGGTATAATTCCTCGTTCGTCAGCCTTCCGCCGGCCATGAAAGAGTTCTCTTCCGGTTTTACACATTTGATCTTATCAGCAATGATATGGTAAGCCTGTTCGCAGCTGACTTCCTTCCATTTTCCGCCGTCTTTGACCATCGGTTTTGTGATCCTTGTCTTATCGTTCATATACTTATAACCGAATTTAGCGTATCTGCAAATATTTCCGTCAGGATTAGCTGGAGTTTTTCTGCCGTTCACGCTTATTACGAAACCGCCTTTGTGATGTATTTCGATTCCGCAGCCTAATGAACAGTAGTTGCATGCCGACTCATATACAGAAGTTTTGAACGGTCCGGGTTTGAACTGCTTGTTCTCGGATATTGCTCCTGTAGGACAGGTATCAATACACATTCCGCATGATTCGCAGGGAGTTTCGGTCAGAGAATTTCCAAGTGCAGGCGCAACGAAAGTGTCAAATCCTCTGTTCACCAGACCGAGAGCGTTCGCTCCCACGATCTCCTTACACACTCTTACGCATCTTGAACAGAGAATACATTTGTTATTGTCTATTTCGATGTAAGGATGGGAATAATCAACACTATATTTCTGGAACGAACCGCCGTATTTTTCCTGATCAATATCGTATTCTGTTGAGTATTTTTTTAGATCGCAGGTAAAATACGCATCGCATCCGCACTCGAGGCATCTGTTGACCTCGTTCTTTGCCTGTTCGCAGGTGTAACCGAGCTCGACTTCGTCGAAGTTCATCCTCATGTTCGCCGGAAGTACGGGCATCTCCTCCCTGAACTGCGGTTTGAATTCGTTTTTATACTCGTCAGAGAGTTTTTCCTGTTCCTCGAAATTGTCGCGTTTACTCACGAATTCTTCGGCCTCACCGACGACTTCCTGACCCGTCAGGAACTGGTGGCAGCTCGCTGCCGCAAGTCTTCCCTGCGCGATCGCCTCGATAAGTGTTGCGGCTCCCGTGACCGCGTCACCCGCCGCAAAGATGCTCTTTACCCCTGTTTGGAGAGTTTTTGCGCTAGCGTCTATATCACCCCACTTGTTCAGTTTGAATTCGCCTTCGGCAAGAGGGTTTATGTTCTCAACAAAATCAACATCTGTCTTCTGGCCTATAGCAGCAAGAATATAATCCAGCTCAATATCAAAATCAGATCCTTCAACCGGTACCGGTCTTCTTCTACCTGAATCATCAGGTGCACCCAGTTCCATTTTAACACATCTGAGAGATTTCAGTCTTCCGTTATCATCCTTGTTAACTTTTATCGGAGCTGTCAGAAGCATATACTCGACACCTTCCAGCTTTGACTCGTGGATCTCGATCGGATTAGCAGGCATCTCATTCTCGGTTCTTCTATAGATAATATAAGATTTCTCTGCACCGCATCTTAACGCAGAACGGCAGCAGTCCATAGCCGTATTCCCGCCTCCGATAGTCGCTACTATCTTTCCTGTAAAATCGAATCTTTCCTCAGGATTTTCCATTGGCCTTAAGAAATCGATCCCGGAAAGAACACCTTCCGCGTCCTCATCCTCAACTCTCATTGAAGCACCTTTCCAGCATCCGACAGTAGTGATCATTGCGTCATAATCATCCTTTACATCTTTATATTGAATGTCTGTACCGAACTTTGTTCCGTATTTTATGTTGACACCCAGCTCTTTGATTGATTCTATCTCTTTATCGATCAGATCGTTGGGAAGTCTGTAAGCCGGAATTCCGTAACGGAGCATTCCTCCACCTGAAGGCATTGCTTCAATTATATCGACCTTATGACCTTCAAGAGCAAGGTAATAAGCCGATGACAACCCTGCAGGTCCGGCACCGATCACGCAGACTTTCTTGCCTGTCGCTTCCTTTTTGGACGGCATAAATTTATTCCCTGAAGCAAAATCCTCGTCGGTCGCATACCTTTTGAGGTAATCAATTCCGACCCCGACTTCATCAACGAGATTCCTTCTGCAGGCGACCTCGCACGGCCTTACACAGACTCTTCCGCAAATAGCAGGAAGCGGATTCTTTTGCTTTATCAGTCCGACAGCTTCGGTATAAAGCCCTTTTTCGATAAGAGCAATATATCCCTGAACATCAACTCCGGCGGGACAGGTGAGCTTACAGGGTCCGAGACAGTCTGCATAGTGATTGCTTAAAAGAAGTTCGAGTGCTGTTTTTCTCGATTTTTTTATTCTGTCACTGTCCGTAGTTATCTTCATATCCTTTGAAACCTTTGTCGAACATGATGGCTGAAGAGTTCTCATTCCTTCTATCTCAACCACGCATAAAAAGCATGAAGAATACGGTTTGAGTCTGTCATCGTGACATAGAGTGGGAATTTCGACCCCGTTCTTTCTGCAGACATCAAGGATCGTATTTCCGGAATAAGCTTCGTATTCTTTTCCGTTTATATACACTTTGAAACTTTCCATTATATCTTCTCCAGCTTATTATATTTTGTCTATTGAATTGAATTTGCAGGCATCATAGCAGGCACCGCACTTGATACATTTATCCTGATCTATCAAATGCCTTTGTTTTCTCTCGCCTGTTATAGCCTTTGTAGGACAAACTCTTGCGCATACTGTACAGCCTATACAATTCTCGTTTATCATGTAGGTTATAAGCTGTTTGCACGACTTCGCAGGACACTTCTTCTCTTTTATGTGAGCTTCGTATTCATGCCTGAAATATTTGATCGTGGTTAGAACTGGGTTTGGGGCTGTCTGTCCGAGCCCGCACAGTGAGGAATCCTTGATCTGAGCTGCGAGTTCCTCAAGTTTTTCAATGTCTCCCTCTTCGCCCTTTCCGTCAGTTATACGCTGAAGTATCTCTAACATTCTTTTCGTTCCTATTCTGCAGAATGTGCATTTACCGCAGCTCTCTTCCTGCGTGAAGTGGAGAAAGAATTTTGCTACATCGACCATACATGTCGTCTCATCCATGACGACCATACCGCCCGAGCCCATGATTGCACCGGTAGCATTGACAGAATCGTAATCAACTATAGTGTCTCCGAGTTCTGCAGGGATACAGCCTCCTGAAGGGCCGCCCATCTGAACCGCTTTGAACTTTTTCCCGTCCTTTATTCCGCCGCCCAGCTTGAAAATGATATCATTTATCGAAACCCCCATCGGTACTTCGACGAGGCCGGAATTCCTTATCTTGCCTGCAAGCGCGAATACTTTCGTGCCTTTTGACTTCTCAGTTCCTAGCGAAGCGTATTTCTCTGCCCCGTTTAAGATGATCCAGGCAATGTTGCCGTAGGTTTCAACATTATTGATATTCGTAGGCTTGCCCCACAATCCCGATTCGGCAGGGAACGGTGGTCTTTTATTAGGCATTCCCCTTTTACCTTCAACTGATGCTATAAGAGCTGTTTCCTCACCGCACACGAATGCTCCGGCTCCCTCTTTAACATAGAGATCGAAGCTGAACCCCTCTTTTCCTAGTATATTCTTTCCGAGATAGTTCTTCTTTCTAGCCTGTTCTAAAGCAAGGTTCAGCCTTTTCACTGCGAGAGGATATTCTGCCCTGCAGTAGATAACTCCGCCTGTCGCATTTATCGCATAGGCTGCTATTATCATTCCTTCTATTATAGAATGAGGATCTCCTTCGAGCGCAGATCTGTCCATGAAAGCTCCGGGATCTCCCTCGTCCGCATTGCAGATAACATATTTTTCGTCGCTCGTATAACCTTTTGCGAATTTCCATTTGAGGCCGGTCGGAAAACCTCCGCCTCCTCTTCCCCTCAATCCTGAATCAAGAACTGTTTTTATAACATCGTCACCGCTGATATTTTCCGACATTATCTTTTTTAGAGCCCTGTAACCGTCTCTTTCTTCGTATTCATCTATAGATTCGGGATCCATCATCCCGCAGTTCCTTAAAACTATTTTTACCTGATCGTCAATAAACTTCTGCTCAGAACCCTGAACCTGACCGGAATGTACGATATAATCTTTGACGGGCTCTCCGTTTTTTATATGGCTCTCGAATATTTCATCCATTCGCTTCGGATCCACATCTCCGTAAAGATAGGTGCCTGTTCCGTCAACTATCTCGACCAGCGGTTCTCTGAAACACATGCCTATACAACTTGTTTTCCCTGATTCGAAAAGATCCGGATTTTCTTTTCCGATCTCTAAAAGCCTTGAATAGACTTTATTAGCCCCGGCTGCAATACCGCAGCTTCCGAGACCGACAATTACTTTAGCTTTATTCATATCTGATCCCCATTTGATTACTGTTTTTCATTCCTGCGAATTTCTCTTATTATGTTTACTGCCTTCTCGCCCGTTAATTTTCCGTAAGTTTCCTCACCTATCATCATGACAGGCGCAAGAGAGCAGCATCCGAGACACGCAACTGATTCCAGTGTGAAAAGTCTGTCTTCCGTGGTATTTCCGTCTTCGACTCCGAGCTCGTTCATCAGAGCTGTAGTAATTCCTTCGGCGTTCTGGACATGACATGCGGTTCCGTGACATACTCTGATTATGTGTTTACCTACAGGATTAAGCCTGAATTGAGAGTAAAAGGTGATAACTCCGTAAATATCGCTTACGCTGATTCCTGTAGATTGAGCTATTTTCATAATAGCGTCTTTGGGTATGTATTTGTAGATATCCTGTGTACCCTGCAGTATTGGTATCATACTTCCTTTTTTTCCTGCGAATTTCTTCAACAGACCGTCCATAAGGTTCAGATCGACTTTTTCGTCGGGCAATTCCGTTTTCCTGAAAGGATTTTTTCTCTCAATTCTCATAACACATCCTGTTTTTATTTCAAATTCATACCTGACCAAGCTCTTTAGCAGCCCTTTACAATTAATTAAGGTATATTATCGTAAAATGCAATACCATAAATTTACTTTTTTAAACAGTTGTTTTTCGCAATATTTTTTTTCAGGTAAAGCTCTGAGAATTGTCTTGACTTAAAAGCTTTCGTTTCATATATTTCTGCTTTGAAAAGTAAACGGGGTAAATTCAGAATTAAAATGCGGAACCCTCTTTTGAAGAGAACCAATATAATAAAACAAACATTTCGGAGGTTGAATGTTTAAGAAAATCAGAACTTTCGCTTTGGCTGCTGTCATCTTATCATTCCTTTTCGCGGGTTGTACAAGATACGCTAACGAAGAAGAATTGAAAACTCTGGCTGATCAACAGGCTGCAGTAAAAAAAGCGGAAACAAAACTCGCTGATCTGAAAAAAGAAAGAAGAACTCTTGAGACCAGACTGGCCGACAAACAAAAAGAACTGAAAATGGCTGAAGAAGAAAAATCGGCTGTAGAAAGCAGACTGAAGTAAATTAAAAAAGAAGGAAATTGACATGAAAAAAACTGTTGTTACTCTTTTAGTTCTGACTTTTTTGAGCTTAGGTTTTTCTCAGGATAAAGTGAACTACGAAGAAGAATACATGCCCAAACTGCAGAAAGCCCAGCAGGAACTTGCAGCTCTTGAATCCGATATTTCTTCCGAAGAGGGACAAATATCAACCGTCGAAGGTCAGATAACTGAAACTGAACAAAAGAAAAATGAGATCTGGAATGAGATCTATGCACTTATCGAAAGTGATGAGGCAGGAGTTGATTCTTACAGAAAAGAACTTGACGACCTTGATAATGCCGTAAGAAGTTTTGGCGCTCTGCCGGCTGAAGAACTTTATAAAAGAAGAGCAGAACTTGATCAGTTCGAAGCAGATCTTAATGCACTCAGCGCTCAGAAAGTATCAGCTCTTACTGAATTCGTAAGCAAGATACAGAGGATAGATCAGAGGATCAAATCCGTAAGAAGCTCGATAGTTGTTCCTTATGTAACTTCCTATGTTGTGAAAAAAGGCGACAGCCTCTGGAAGATATCAGGTAAAAAAGATATTTACGATGATCCTTTCAAATGGACTGACATTTATAAAGCCAATCAGCAGACCATCAGCTCATGGCAGAACAAATACAATGCGGTTCTTAAAGAAGGACAGAAAGAAGCTGACTTGATTTATCCCGACCAGGAATTTACGATCCCGAGATAGTGAAACAGGAAAAGAACATTTCTTCGAATTTTTTATAAAAGGCGCGCACTTAAGGAGTCTGCGCCTTTTTCTTCGTTTACACGGGTGAAAATGCAGGCTAAACGGAAATCTAAATGACAAAGCTTCACAAGAAAATATCTCTATTTACTGCACTCATGCTGGTTATTTCCATATCCTTCACTGTTTTCTTAATGCCTAAAGAGAGAGCCAGCGAATTCAGCGATTACAGAGAAGGGGTACTGGCCTCAGAAAAGATCACTGCTCCTTTCGATTTTGAAATATTGAGAACCGCTGAAGAACTCGAACAGCTCAGGGAAAAAGTAAAAAGCACGGTACTTCCTATCTTTGTCGAGAATGACACGCTTAATCTTCACCTCTATAAGCTTTACCTCAATCTCGGAAATGATTTCGACAGAATATATTCACTGCATGAGAATCTCTCGTCCCTTGATGAAAAGCAGCTTAACCTTGAAAGGTCTAAGGATTCTCTGCTGACAAACGATCCGGATCATTACTTCAGTCAGAAGAATGCAATAGATTCAGTCTATCAGTTGATCAGAAGAAATTTCCTGAAAGAGAAAACTATCTTCAATCAGGATTACGGGATAGATTTTGACAATCTCTCAAAACCGCCTATTTTGAATGATGTTCCTTTCAGGAAAAGGGTAGCATATTTTATACGCCGAAATATTAATGACAAATATCTCGATACTCCGAAAAATCTGATCTTCAACAGGCATCTCGGCAAATTCATTCTATATGAGAACGGCAATACCCGCGAATACCTGCTGAACGATTTTCCCGATGTTACACAGAAAAAAGAAAGAGATCTGGATTTTCTCATTTCCGTATATGCAGACCCTGACAATGACTCATTAAAATACTGGAATATGATAATTGACAATTTCTCCAAACCTTCGATAATTTTCAGCAGCAGCAAAACGAACGAAATGATCGAAAAGATCCAGAAAGAAGTCCCGCTCGCTGAAGGACTTATGAAAAAAGGTGACGAGATACTTTCAAGAAATATGGTCGTTACAAAAGACCATCTCAAGAAGATCAGATCTTTGGATATGAAACTCAAAGAGATCAATAAGGTAAACAAAGATTCTTTCCTTGAAAATATTGACTTTAAAAATTTATCCGGAAAGATCATCATCGCTTCACTGTTCTATATTATACTCATTCTTATGCTTTTCTTTAACAGAAAAAAATACATCTATAATCTCAAAGAAATGGTCAAACTGTTTTTAATAATCATAATTCAGCTGACCACTGTATATTTTTCACTCAAATATATCGATGATTTTTCTCCCTATCTTGTCACAATGTCGGTTACATCGGTACTAATAGCCGTATTTTTCGATATGAGAGTTTCATTTGTGGCAACGGTAGTTACTTCAGTGATCTCTTCCCTTATTATCGGAAATAATTTTCTATTCCTTTTCGTTCCGATGTTCTCAGGGTTATTCACCATGTTCGCGGTTCACAAGATCAGGGATATTTTTCAGTTTATTTACAGAAGCATGATATATTCGTTTGCCGGACTTATGCTGCCTGCGGTAGGATTTTATCTGATCTTCAATTCACCTGCAGAAGAGCTCCTCATGATCGTTATCCATAGTGCGATAAATTCGGCTGTTTCGCCGCTGCTGGCTTTAACCATTCTCACAATAATCGAAAAACTGTTTAAAACCCCCACGGATGTAACTCTGCTTCAGCTTTCCGACATGTCTAACCCGCTGCTGAAAAAACTGCAGGTTGAAGCTCCGGGAACATACCATCACACGATAACTGTTGGTAATCTTGCCGAAGCTGCCGCCGAAGCGATCGGAGCGAATTCTCTTCTTGCAAGGGTTGGAGCATATTACCATGACATAGGTAAAACATTCAAAGCAGCGTATTTTATAGAGAATCAGCAGAATATTGCCAACAAACACGACAAAATGCTTCCTAACATGAGCGCTTTTATACTTTCTGCCCATGTTAAGGAAGGTGTCAAGCTTGCAAGAGAACATAAGATACCTGAAATTATCATTGATTTTATAAGGATGCACCACGGTAATTCCAAGATGGAATATTTTTACAGTAAAGCCGTCAACATGGCCAAAGGCACTGATGAAAAAGTCAATGAATCTATCTACAGATACCCGGGTCCGAAACCGAACTCGAAAGAAACCGCAATAGTCATGCTGGCTGATGTGATCGAAGCTAAATGCAGAACTGAATCGGAAGCTAATGTTGACAGATTCAGGCAGATCATAAACGAAACGATCCTTGAGAGGCTTCAGTCTGGCGAGCTTGATGAATGTGACATAAAGATCAATGATCTGAGTAAGATAAGAGAAGTAATGCTACCTGTCATAACAGGAATGTATCACCAAAGAATAAAATATCCAGAGAAAAATACCGAAAAGAGCGATAATGAAACTAAATAATATTGTTGTCGAGAACCACTCAGATACTAAAGTCGTGCTCAGGAACATATTAAGAGCCGTTGATTTCTACAAGAAAATAGCAAGGATCGAAATTGTATCCCTCAGCATCTCTCTGATCGATGACCCAGAGATGGAAAGGATCAACATTACTCATCTTGGTCACGAAGGAAGCACTGATATAATTACATTTGACTATAGAGAGCCTGATAATAAAGACAATAATAAGATAGACGCAGAACTGATCATCTGTCCCGGTCAGGCAAAGTTGAATGCGAAAGAATACGGGGTTCCATTAAAACAGGAGTTGATGAGACTTCTGTTCCACGGTCTGCTCCATCTTACAGGTTATGACGACACCGATGCAGTAAAAAGAAGAAAGATGAAAAAACGGGAAGATGAAATTCTGAATTTATGGAATCAGTACAATCTCAGCCTTTCAAATAACAACGGAGCAATAAATGGATAGTTCACTTTCGGATGTTCCCCTTGGCAGTTACAGTTTATTGATTGAAATAGTATCATTCGCTCTTCTATTGTGCCTGAGTATGCTTTTTTCCGCATCTGAGACTGCATTTGTAAGCCTTACTTCCTCTGACCTTAATGAACTCAGGAATAAAAACAGTAAATTCGACAGACTTACGCAGCTGATAGCAAAGAGATCGGATTTTATTCTCGTCACGCTTCTTTTGGGAAATAATCTCGTAAATGTGAGCATAGCAACCCTTGCGGCTCTTATGACAAGACAGCTGTTCTTCGGTACCGCCTTTGAAACTTCGGCAATGATCATAGATGTATTCGTTGTGGGCTTTGTTCTCCTTTTTCTCGGTGAAATAGTGCCCAAATCCTACTCAATAAGGAACAGAACCGCATTTATTGTCAGATTTTACCCGCTAATCATGTTCTTCTATTTTCTGCTTTACCCGATATCTTATCCGATAGAGAAGTTCGTAAAGATCTTTGTGAAAAAATTGAAACACACGGACGGTTTTTCTGAATTCACAAGAAAGGATATTGAGAATCTGATGGAGGTCGGAGGCGAGGACGGAGCTTTGGAGGAAGACGAAAAGAACATGATAAACTCGATCTTTGAGTTCGGAGAAAAGACAGCGAAAGAGATCATGGTGCCCAGAGTTGACATGATGACGATCCCGGACAATATAAGCTTTGAAGAGCTGTACGGATTTATAAACGAGAACAATTTTTCAAGGATCCCGGTTTACAGTGAAAATATCGATAACATTATAGGGATTCTATATATAAAGGATCTGTTGAGGCACTCAAAATCTTTAAATGAAGACCTCGACATTACGAAAATACTTAGGGAAGTAACTTTCATTCCGGAATCGAAAGATATAGCAAATCTGTTGAAAATGTTCCAGAAAGAAAAAACTCACATAGCCATTGTTGTTGACGAGTACGGCGGAACATCGGGAATGATCACTCTCGAGGACATAATTGAAGAGATAGTCGGTGAGATACAGGATGAGTTTGACGAAGAAGAACAGCTGCACAAGAAGATCAACGAGAACTGCTATGAATTTGACGCGAAAATACCGATAGACGATCTGAATGAGATCATGCGAATTGATCTGCCTGAAAATGAAGATTATGAAAGTCTTGGAGGATATCTCTACGATCTCTTCGGAGAAGTTCCCGAGACAGGAGATAAAAAGACATTCAACTCTTTTACATTTACAATACTGTCCGTCCAGAAACAGAGGATCGGGTGGGTAAGAATTGAAAAAAACCAAGATAACGAAGAATAAACAGGAGAAACGATGAAAACAGAAGCATCAATCGAGAAAGGGTTCAAAAAAACAGTAAAATTCGAACTTGAAAAGGAAGAATTCGATAAATATAGAAAGACATCTTTCGATAAATTCAAGAAAACGGCGAAAGTTGACGGTTTCAGACCGGGAAAAGTGCCTGAGTCAATGCTGAGAAGTAAATTTTCCGCAAGCATAGAGGCCGAAGCTGTAAACGAAGCTGTCAATTCCTCATACAGAGAATATCTGATCGAGAACAAAATTTATCCCCTAAATGATCCTGTAATCGAAAGTGTTGATACCGAAGAAGATGAACTCAAGTTCACCGCCTCTTTTGAAGTTTATCCTGAATTCGAACTCAAAGATCATACCGGGATCACAGTCGAGCAGGAAAAGATCACAGCTTCTGAAAAAGAGATAGACGGCGAGATAAATAAAATCCTTGATGCTCATTCTTCCTCAAAAGAAACTGATTCGGCCGTAGCTGACGGTCATATTGTTAATGTCTCAATTAAACCTGTCGGACAGAATAACGCAGAATGGGAAGAGCAGGT
Source organism: Candidatus Delongbacteria bacterium (assembly GCA_016938535.1). The sequence goes on along the minus strand of JAFGUL010000190.1, from coordinate 27,813 downwards.
GGTAGAGATCGGTAAAAATCCCGATGACACACTCGATAAACAGTTTATCGGACTGAAAAAAGGTGATGTTAAGACAATAAACCTCGGTGCTGAAGGCGAAGATTCGCCGGCTTATAAATTTGAAGTCAGGATCGACAGGGTCGGTGAAAAAGTTCTTCCCGAATTTAATGATGAATTCGCAAAAACCCTGGATTCTAAATTTTCAACTGCCGGAGAGCTCAGGAATGATATCGAAGAAAAGATCCGCAGCGGAAAACAGAAAGAACAGGATAATGCCGCTTTCGATAAGATCGCCGCAAAGATAATCGAGGCACACGACAATTTTGAGGTACCTCCTTCTGTCCTGAATAATTACCTGGAAGATATTGTTACGAACACTCAAAAGCAGTACGGAAAGAACCTTGACAGGGAAATGATAAAGAATATCTACGGACAGAATGCCGCACTTTCATTAAAATGGGAGTACATCAGGCATAAATTGATCGAAGAGAAGAATTTTTCTGTCGAGGATAATGAGATCGAAGAGAGAATGGAAGAAATAGCAAGAGATAGTTCAATAGGCATTGATAAAGTAAAAAAATACTATTCGGGTAAAGAAAAGACCGCAATGCTTAAACAGGATATTTTAGAAAAGAAAGTCAGAAAATATATTCTTGAGAACAACACTGTAAACCTGATCGATAAACCCGAAGAAAAAGAAGAAGATAAAACAAGTCCGGAGGAATAATGGCACTGATACCTATGGTCATCGAACAGTCAGGAAGAGGCGAACGCGCCTATGACATATATTCACTTCTTCTCAAACAGAGGATCATCTTCATCAATTCTGAGATAGAGGATCACCTTGCCAGCCTTGTTGTTGCTCAGCTGCTTTATCTTGAAGCCGAAGATCCCGATAAGGATATCTCACTATATATCAACAGCCCGGGAGGTGTGGTAAGCGCGGGTCTTGCTATCTACGATACAATGAACTATATCAAGCCGGATGTTTCTACGATCTGTATCGGTCAGGCTGCAAGTATGGGTGCAATACTTCTTACAGCCGGCACAAAAGGAAAAAGGATCGCTCTCCCCAACTCGAGAATAATGATCCATCAGCCATGGGGCGGAGCTCAGGGACAGGCTTCGGATATCATGATAGCCGCCGAAGAGATAAAAAAGACAAGAGAAACACTGAACAGGATCTTGAGCGAAACAACAGGCAGAACGCTCAAAAAAATTGAGAAAGATACAGACAGGAACTATTTTCTTTCGGCTGAAGAGTCTCTTAAATACGGACTGATCGACAAAATATACTCATCTAATAAACAGGCATAATTAATGACGAATTACAAATCTAATAAATGCAGTTTCTGCGGCAGAAGAGAAAAAGATGTGAAAGCTCTGCTTGCAGGGGACGACGCCTTTATCTGCGAAGAATGTGTTGAACACGCAAAGGATTATCTCGATATTACCATAAAGAAGAAAGCCACAGAAAGCCTTCCTTCGAAATTCCCGATACCTTCAGAGATCAAGAAAAAACTCGATGAATATGTGATCGGGCAGGATGACGCTAAAACGGCTATATCGGTAGCTGTTTACAATCATTACAAAAGACTGAGAACTTTTTCCGGCAAAGACGATGTCGAGATAGAGAAGTCGAATATACTCATGTTGGGATCTACCGGCACCGGAAAAACGCTCATTGCCCGCACACTGGCAAGGATACTCGATGTGCCCTTTACTATCGCTGATGCTACTGTACTTACAGAGGCAGGTTATGTCGGAGAGGATGTTGAAAACATTATTGTCAGACTTCTTCAGGCGGCTGATTACGATGTAGCAAAGACTGAGATGGGTATAATATACATTGACGAGATCGATAAGATCGCAAGAAAATCCTCCAATCCATCCATAACAAGAGATGTTTCAGGAGAAGGGGTACAACAGGCACTCCTCAAGATACTTGAGGGAACAAAAGCCCAGGTCCCGCCCAAGGGCGGCAGGAAGCATCCCGAACAGAAGCTCACCGAAGTTGACACCACCAACATTCTCTTTATCTGCGGCGGAGCCTTCGACGGCATCGAGGATGTAATACGACACAGACTCGGTAAAAAAACGATCGGGTTCGGTTCGGACAAGGTCAATATCCATACAATGTCATCTGATCAGATCCTTTCAAATATAGAATACGAGGACCTGTTCAAGTTCGGACTAATCCCTGAAATAATCGGAAGACTTCCCGTCGTCAAAGCTCTAAATGACCTTGATATCGAAGTCCTTGAGCATATACTTACAGTTCCGAAGAATGCGGTGATAAAGCAGTATCAGAAGCTTTTCGAAATGGAGGGATGCGAACTCGTATTTACAGACGAAGCAATAAGAGCCATAGCCGAGACATCCATAAAAAGAAAGACCGGCGCGCGTTCACTCAAAAGCATAATAGAACATATAATGAATGACATAATGTTCCACCTTCCGGATCATAAAGACACCAAGAAAATCACGATTGATGATAAGATCGTGACCGGCGAAAAGAAATTCAGCTTTAAATAAGATTTATTCGTTGCAAAAAGTCGGGGATTTCGGATTTATTCGTTGCAAAAAGTCGGATTGTTGATTATATTAGCTATGAATAACAATTCAGGGGTCAGCTATGAAAAGATCTGCAACAGAATATCTTATCGACTGGAAGAATAGAAAGGACAGAAAGCCGCTGGTAATAAAAGGTGCCAGGCAAGTAGGTAAAACATGGCTTTTAAAGGAATTTGGTAAAACGAATTTCAAAAATTGCCATTATTTCGACTTCGAGAAAGAAAAAAGCAGATGGCTGCCGGTTTTTGAGAACAATATAGATCCGAAGACTGTCCTAAGGAATATTTCACTTTTATTAGACAAGAATATTGACCCTAAAAACGATCTTTTAGTCTTCGACGAGATCCAGAATATTCCAAGAGCAATAACTTCACTTAAATATTTTTATGATGAAATGCCGGAGACTGCAGTTATCTCTGCCGGATCACTTCTCGGTATAATTCTTTCTGAGGAGTCATTTCCTGTCGGAAAAGTAGAATTCTTTAACTTAAGGCCTATGAGCTTTAAGGAGTTTCTCATAAATTATGGCAACGACCTCCTGCTTGAATCATATGAAGAAGCATGGATTAAAAAAGATATTTCAGACGCTCTGCATTCAAAACTGACAGAAGTTCTCAGGGAGTATCTTATAACAGGAGGTATGCCCGAATCTTCTGGATATTATCTGAGGAACAAGGAAGAGCCCGGCGTACATGAAACCGTCAGAAAAATGCAGAAAGATCTACTAAATACTTATCAGGCTGATTTCTCAAAACATGCAGGTAAAGTGAACTCCGTTCATATTTCTTCAGTATATCAGAACGTCCCTGTCCAGCTCGCAGCGAACATAGACGATTCTGTAAAAAGATTCAAGTTCAAAGAAGCGGTAAAAGGTAAAAAAGGATATTCCGAACTTAGCGGACCGATAGACTGGCTGGTAAATGCTGAGTTAATCATAAAAATACCAATATGCAACAGAGCAGAATTACCACTTAAAGCATTCACCAAGGACAATATTTTCAAGCTTTATTATAACGACATCGGACTGCTCGGAGCAAGCCTTGATCTACCGCCTTCAACCATCCTTCTTGACGATTACGGAATAAATAAAGGTTATTTTATGGAGAATTTCACGGCACAGGAACTCTATCGGACAACAGACCGGCCGCTATATTCATGGAACGAAAGAAATTCAGAGATCGAGTTCATAATAACCGACGACAAAAACATCATACCCGTAGAAGTCAAATCAGGAACAAGAACCAAAGCCAAAAGCCTTCAGCAGTACATGATCAAATACAATCCCGAAAAAGCATATATCCTCAGCGGATCAAAGTTCATAGACACAGACAAAACCAAAACCCGAATCCCTCTCTATTATGCAGGGAAGCTTTAAATAAGAATTTCGTAGCTGATTTACAATTTTCGGAACGAGTTTTCACATATATCTTGCAATTTTCGGAACGAGTTTTTATGAAATGATTACAGCCCCGAAAAAGTAATAAGAATATCACTGAGAATATTCAGTCAGGAAAACGAATTTTTCAACATTCCCCTTTATGGCGTATCCGGGTTAGAGAAGATTTTGAAATCAGAGAAGATTATAACCCGAGAAAGATCAGGGCCGGCAGATCACAAATCTTCAAATGGGATTAACTTTCTGCAAACCTTTCTGCAAATCGAATTTAATCTTCATCATCTTTATCGGAACGATCGAGCAAATTCTTTTCTTTACCTGAAATCATTGACTTGGCATTTTCGGGACTTACAATACTTTCACCGGTTTGTTTTTCAATCTCAATTCTTGCCTGCTTTGCTGCAAATCCGCCTTTCTTGGCAACTTCTACATTTTCATCAAAACCTTCAGGTTTTTGCTTCTTAGAAATTTCTGTCGTCGAGGCTTCAGCAAGCATATTCAATACAAGCTCAAGATTGGTCATATTATCTCTCAAATTCTCTTTCTTGAGATTCTTTAACTTTTTTTACTGTCTAACTGATTTATCAGACCATGCTTTTGTAATCTCATCAGTAAGTATCGCATAATCCTGATCTTTCTTCATTCCTCTTTCTTTCCATTCGTCAGTAAGCTCTTTTCTGACCTCAATACTCTTGAGCCTTTGATTTATCCATTCCTTAGAATAACCTTTCTGCAAATAGGTTTTCATAGCTCTGTCGAATGAAAGTTCAGGATCTTCAGTCTCTTCTATCCTCTCATAACCGGTTTTAGCCAACCAAAGTTTAAAAGGTTCTGCCTTTGGAGAAGGAATAGACTGAACAACACGCAGTAAATCTTCCGTAGAGAAACAGTCGGTCGCATAATACTTACCGTCATTAGCTTCAAATTTCAGTTGTACGATTTTTTCGTACATCTGACTGCCTTCCTTTTTCAGCTTCTTTTTCAAGTCGCTCCAATACCTTTTAGGAATAGAAGAATCCGTCAGAATCTCTATTACATCAATGATTGAAAAATACCACTGCTCTTTTTCTTCGACCCAAGTACGGCGAACTTGTTTCTGATTGAATATGATTATTGAGTTTGATTTTTTCATATTTTCTAATCTCATTAATTTTAATTAAAAAAAGTACTGCATAAAGATAATTCCACTTCCAGTTTCATCCAAATTAGTACACATTTCTTTGCCTTCATCACACTATCCGTTTCTGCACATCTTTTAATTCTCAAAGATTATAAAAATAAACTCACGGATTACAACCAAATAAATCTGTTTTTTTTAACTGTATTTCTGCGATTAATGCTTATGGACATAACACCGGATTTTGTTTATATTTATACAGCAGAAAAAACGGGTATCTATGAAGACTAAAACAGCTATATTAGTTCTTAACGGAAAAGACTTCTATGCAAGAGGTTTCAGGGATGCACTTGAAGATGATCCTGAGTTTGTGATAGCGGTTGACGGTGGTATTGCTCATCTTGAAGGTCTTACCGTTCCGCCTGTTATTCATATCGGTGACATGGACTCTTCTGCGCCTGATTCGAAAGTTCCGGTTATGGATACGTTGATTTTCCCTCCCGACAAGGACAGGTCTGATTTTTTTCTCGCTCTCGATCTTGTGTATAAGAAAAATGTGAAAGAAGTGACTGTTTTTGCGGCTTTTGGCGGAAGAACTGATCATTTTCTTTCGAATTATGATACGGCTATTGATTTTGCATCGAGAGGTATGAAGATCACTTTTTCGGGTGAGAAAGAGGATATTTTCTTTCTTCCCTGTAACGCACCGGAAATTTATGAATTCAGCTTTCCTGAAGGCTCGACAGTTTCGGTTTTTTCCGGAACGGAAAAATGTGATGGAGTAACTCTTGAGGGTTTTAAATACCCGCTGAACAAAGCCCTTTTATCAAAAAACATTCCGCTCGGTCTGAGCAATATGGCGGTCAGTGGAGATCAAAGAATTGACTTTGAAAACGGTACGATTGTTGTTATTTTTAATAAGAAATCCTGAGATCTAATAAATTAAGGCTGCAGATATGAAATACCACATAAAATTATCAGGTGAAATGATCAGGGGAGCAAAGATCGCGATCCTTCCGGGTGATCCGGGTCGTGTGGAGAAAACGGCTAAAGCTATGAATACAAATGCTGTTTTTCTTGCATCGAACAGGGAATATACTTCGTGGCTGTCTGAAGTTGGCGGAAATAAGATCCTTGTCTGCTCGACAGGAATAGGTGGGCCTTCACTTTCGATCGCACTGGAAGAGCTCGCAAGCATCGGCATCGAATATTTCATAAGAATAGGCACAACGGGAGCGATCCAGCCCTACATTAATATTCCATCCCTTATAATTACAACAGGCGCGGTAAGACTGGACGGCGCTTCGAAACATTATGCCCCGATCGAATATCCTGCGGTCGGTGATATTGATGTTATTAACTCCCTGATTGAAGGTGCGAAAAGAACAGGCGTCCCCTACTATAAAGGAATAACGGCATCATCAGACACTTTTTACCCCGGTCAGGAAAGATACGATACATTTTCCGGCTATGTGATAAAGGAATTTCAGGGCAGCCTTGAACAGTGGCAGAAACTTAATGTTCTCAATTTCGAGATGGAATCGGCGACACTTTACACAATGGCTTCAGCTTTCGGGTTAAAGGCAGGATGCATAGCTTCAGTTATCGTAAACCGCACCACGAAAGAAACACCCGATGACTCGGTTCTGGCAGCAGCGGAAAAAAACCTTGCAGATGCTGTAAAATACGCTGTTACAGAGCTGATAAAAGAAGGAGGGAACTGATGAAAAATACTTATTTCGATCTTATTGAGCAGTCATATTATTTTCCGCAGGAAGGCTTTGACATTGATGAAGGCTATCTGACTTTCCACGGCCTCTCTCTCAAATATCTTCTCGATAAGTACGGAACACCATTGAGAATATTCTACCTGCCAAAGATCGGAGATCAGATTAAAAAATCACGAAATCTCTTCAACAGAGCGATAAAAGCCAACGGTTATTCAGGCAAATATCATTTCTGCTACTGTACGAAATGCTGTCACTACCATCATGTGATCGGAACTGCTATGAAGCATGGTGTCAACCTAGAAACATCCTCATCTTTCGATATTGATCTGATAAGAAAATTATACAAAAAAGGCGAATTCGACAAAAGTACTTACCTTATCCACAACGGCTTTAAAACCGAAGAGTATCTGAAAAAAATATTCGCTCTTCAGGATGAAGGATTTTCAAATTCGATAATAATCTTAGACAGCCCGAAAGAACTCGACCGCATAGAGAAAGTTTCTGACGGTAAAAAGAAGATCACGGTCGGTATAAGAATGGCAATTGAGGAAGACCCGCAGTCAACTTATTATACATCGAGGCTCGGCATCAGGCACGCGGAAATAATTGATTTCTACAATAAAAGGATCAAAACCAACCCGAACTTAGAATTGAAGATGCTGCATTTCTTCGTAGATTCGGGAATAAAGGACAGTTTCTACTTCTGGGGCGAGTTCAAAAAAGGTCTGAATCTATACACAAAATTAAAAAAAATATGCCCGACACTTGACTCACTCAATCTCGGAGGAGGTTTTCCTGTCAGGAATCACCTCGGATTTGACTACGACTACAATCATATGGTCAGAGAGATCGTCAGAAATATTCGGGAGACCTGCGAGAACGACAATGTGCCCGAACCTGATATTTTTACAGAATTCGGAAGATTTACCGTGGCCGAAAGCGGCGCGATCATATTCAAAGTGCTCGAGCAGAAACAGCAGAACGAATCCGAAAGGTGGTACATAATTGACAACAGCGTTATGAACACCATACCTGATGCCTGGTCAATGAACGAAAAATTCATACTTCTGCCGATCAATAAGTGGTTCAATGACTATACTAGAGTAAACATCGGCGGGATAAGCTGCGACAAATCCGACTATTACAATTCAGAGGACATGGATCAGCAGATACTACTTCCAACCTATGACGATAACGATAAAGAACCCCTGTATATCGGATTTTTTCACACCGGAGCTTATCAGGATTCGATCAGCGGATACGGCGGTATCAAGCACTGCCTGATACCCGATCCCAAACATGTGATTATTGACAGAGACAAAACCGGCAACTTTGTTGACTATCTTTACAGGGACGAGCAGACGGTTGATAATATGCTTACAATTCTGGGATATGACTGATGAGAACATTCGGCGATACTGAAGATAAATATGCGGGATTTGAGAGAGGGGAAATATTACTTCAGCCTGTACCCTATGACGGAACGAGCAGCTGGGGCAAAGGTGCCGATAAAGGATTTGAAGCATTTCTCGAAGCCGCAGGAAATATGGAAACTTATGATATCGAGACCGATTCTGAGGTTTACAAGAGGGGAATTCACATACTTGATCCGATAACCGAAAAAGCATCTCCCGAAAAAATGACGGAAGCTGTTTACGAAAGAACTAAGGAATTACTCGAAACGGGTAAGTTTTTGACCTTTTTCGGCGGAGAACACTCGATAAGTATAGGCGTGATAAGAGCTTTTGCAGAAAAATATCCCGGTATCACGATCCTGCACTTCGATGCTCACGCGGATCTTCGGTCAGATTACTGTGGATCGACCTGCAACCATGCGTGTGCTGTCCATGAGGCTTCAAAAACTGCGAATCTTGTTCAGATCGGCATCAGAAGTATGGACATTTCTGAAAAACAATTCTTAAACACTGAAAAGTGTTTCTTAGCGCATCAGATCCTTTCCGACCATGACTGGATGGATAAGGCTCTGTCGAAGATATCCGATAAAGTTTATATCACTTTCGACCTTGATGCGCTTGACCCTTCGATCATGCCTTCGACCGGAACACCCGAACCCGGAGGTCTTTTCTGGGATGAAACACTAAGGTTCCTCTCAAATGTTTTCGCACAAAGAACTGTTCTCGGCTTCGACATTGTCGAGCTCGCGCCTATAGAACATTTGAAACATCCCGATATGTTGACAGCAAAACTCTACTACAAAATGCTCAGCTATAAATTTATGAGGAGAAAGTAATATGAAAAACAAAGGTCCCGTTTCAGATTTTATACTAAAACATTACAGGCATTTTAACGCCGCCAGCCTTGTTGACGCAGCTGTGTCTTATGAAGAGCAGATCAACAGCGGAAAAAAAATGATGATAACTCTAGCCGGCGCCATGAGTACAGCTGAGCTGGGAATATCTCTGGCGGAAATGATAAGGCAGGACAAAGTTCATATTATTACATGTACCGGCGCGAACCTAGAGGAGGACATTTTTAATCTTGTTGCACATAACAGCTATAAAAGAGTGCCTGAATACAGGGATCTTACGCCGCAGGACGAGCAGAACCTTCTCGACAACCATTTCAACAGGGTGACCGACACATGCATTCCGGAAGAGGAAGCTATGAGAAAAATAGAAGATCATCTTGTAAACCTCTGGAAAAAGCTCTATTCTGAAGGCAAGCGTATGTTTCCGCATGAATTTTTCTATGAGATTATAAGGAGCGGAGTGCTTGAAAAAGATTATCAGATCGATCCTGAAAATTCATGGATGCTGGCTGCATGCGAGAAAAATATTCCGATAATAGTACCCGGCTGGGAAGATTCCACCTGCGGAAATTATCTGATCGCGCACTGCATCGAAAAAATGATCGAACCTCATATTGTAAAAACCGGTGTTGAATACATGATGTTCCTTGCCGACTGGTATCAGAAAAATTCCGACAGCGGGATAGGTTTCTTTCAGATCGGCGGCGGCATAGCAGGGGATTTTCCGATATGCGTCGTCCCGTTACTCTATCAGGACTTGAGGATCGAAAATATCCCGAGATGGTCATATTTCTGTCAGATCAGCGATTCGACGACGAGCTACGGTTCTTATTCCGGGGCTGTTCCGAACGAAAAGATAACATGGGGAAAACTGACGCCTGATACTCCGAAATTTATTATCGAATCGGACGCAACGATAGTAGCACCGCTGGTTTTCGCATACATTCTCGGTTGGTAAAAGCTGCAATTTCAATCTTGACATTTCAGACGGGCGGAGTTATATTTAGCATTCCGAAATAAACGGAACTTGCAATGAGAATTAAAATAGACGGACTCAAGGAAGGTTCAAACCATCTGACCTTTGCTTCTTCTGAGATCATCGGAAAAGATCTTCACGGCTTTATTGTTATAAATTCGGATGACCTTGAAGTTGAAATTCAAAAAAGCGGGAACTATCTTCATCTGAACGGTTCCGGCAAAGTTGAGTATGAGGCTCAATGCGACAGGTGTGCGGAAAACTATCCTGCTGAGCAGTTCTTTAACATAGACTATATTTTCCATATCGGTGAGCTTTTCAATAATACAGACGATATAGTGACAATTGATCCTGACAAGAACGACGGATATATAATATTTGACGAATTTTTCTCGGAATCATTCATTATAGCACAACCGTTGAGGCACCTGTGCAGTGAAGACTGTAAAGGTATCTGCCAAAAATGCGGCCGGAATCTAAACGAGGGCGCATGTAAGTGCTCAGACGAAAAGCCTATAGATCCGAGATGGGAAAAATTACAGGAGATACTGAATAAAAATAAACCATGATCTCTCTAAATAATCGCAAGAGATCAGTATTAACCAACATGGAGAAACTTGATGCCGGTACCAAAGAGGAAAACCTCGAAAGCGAAAGCGAAATCGAGAAAGAATCACTGGAAACTGGAAGCGAAAAGCACTTCCAAATGTCCAAACTGTTCGGCTCCAAAACTGTCTCACAGAGTATGTCCCACCTGCGGATATTACAAAGGAAAATCTGTGATCAGCGTAAAAGCCCATTAACAAAAGTCAGCCGCAACACGCCAGAATAAATAATTTTGGAAAATGTTGCGGCTTTTTTATTTAATTAAAAAGTCCTTCTCATGAAAATAGCAATAGACATAATGGGCGGAGAAACTGCTCCCGACAGTGTAATTGAAGGCATTACAGAGTTCAACAGGCTGCATCCTGAAACAGAATTGATCCTCTGCACATCACTGCCGAACCACAGAACCGAACTCAAAGAGCTTTTAAAAAATAACATAACCGTAGAATTTTCTGAACATGCGGTGACTCTCGAAGAATCCCCGTATATTTCAAAAAAAGACAAGCCCGACAATACTATCGCAGTATGCATAAAAGCCGTTGAACAGAAAAAAGCCGACTGCGCATTTTCATGCGGGAACTCCGGTGCTGTCATTTTAAACTCCACAGAAATTCTCGGCTTAAAAACCGAAAACATTCCGCCTGCCCTGATGTCATTCATTCCGATGTATGAAAGAAAACCTCTCGCACTTTTTGATGTCGGCGCGATGGGAAACTATAATTTCGCAGCCGATAAATACTTCGCTCACCTTAAAGAAGCAGCTGATGTATATTCAAAAATTTTCGGATCAAAGGATCCTGAAATTAAATTACTGAACATAGGCACCGAGTCATGGAAAGGAACAACCGAGCACAAGACCCTCTATCGTATGCTTGATGAAAGTGAATATAACTTTAGCGGGAATATCGAAGGCGACGGGCTGCTTTTTACAGATGCTGACATAATCATCTGCGACGGACTTTCCGGCAATATTGCTCTAAAACTTATTGAATCTTTTAATGATGCGCTCAAAAATATTTATAATAATAAGGATTGTGAAATCACTGATAATTTCTTAAATTTTTTAGTGAATGATCTCAGCTATGAAAAAGTTGGAGCGGCCTTTTTGCTGGGACTTAACGGGAAAGTTGCTCTCGGGCACGGAAAATCCGGCGCCGGCGCGGTTAAGGCAGGTTTGGAGATGTGTCTGAAATATAGTGAAATATAAAATAATGCAGGTGGTCGAATGAAAAAGAAACCAATACTGAAAATTGCGGGAACCGGACATTTTTTACCTGAAAATGTTCTTACGAATAAAGATCTTGAAAAAATTATGGATACAACGGACGAGTGGATCACCCAGAGAGTCGGAATAAAAGAAAGAAGAGTTATAGGTAAAAGTAACCTTTCAACATCAGACATGGCGACAGCAGCAGGAAAAGCGGCCATTGAGGATGCGGGTCTGAGTCCTGAAGATATTGACTGCATTATAGTAGCAACTATCAGCCCGGATATGCACTTCCCGTCTACTGCTATCTTCGTCCAGAAAAATCTCGGCGCAGTGAATGCTGCAGCTTTCGATATTTCAGCGGCGTGTACAGGATGGATTTACGCAATGACTATTGCTGAAGGATATATCTCGACCGGTAAATTCAAAAATATCCTTGTTGTCGGAGCGGAATTCTTAACATCGCTTGCGGACATAAATGACAGAGCGACATATGTACTTTTCGGTGATGCCGCCGGAGCAGTTGTCGTTCAGCCTGCTGACGGTGATAACGGAATGATAGGCTCATACATTAAAAGTAACGGCGAACTCGCAGAACTCCTCTGGTCATACGGCGGTGGAACGAGGGTTAATAAAAAGGTTCAGGATCAGGAAAAAATGTTCGATGATAACGGTATTGACAAACGCTCGACGATCAGAATGCAGGGGAACAAAGTTTATAAATATGCTGTCAGGGCCATGATAGAATCTGCAGAAAAAGCGATGGAAGACGCCGGGATCACTGAAGAAGACCTTACTTTCCTGATACCCCACCAGGCTAATCTAAGGATAATTGACGCTATAGCTGAAAGAGTAAAAATGCCCGACGAGAAAGTAATGAGAAATATTGAAAAAGTCGGAAACACTTCATCAGCCTCAATCCCCGTTGCCCTCGATCAGGCAATAAAGCAGGGAAGGATAAAAAAAGGCGATGTAGTTCTTGCTGCAGCTTTCGGCGGTGGTTTCACATGGGGCGGCCTAGTAATTAAAATCTAATTTCGGAGTTCTTATGTCAAAAACTGCTTTTATTTTTCCCGGACAGGCATCTCAGTTCGTAGGTATGGGAAAAGACCTTTACGATAATTCACCCGTTGCGAAAGAATATTATGATAAAGCCAATGACATTCTTGGTTTCGATATTAAAAAGGTCTCGTTCGAGGGACCGCTGGAAGATCTTAAACAGACTAAGATAACTCAGCCGGCTATATTTGTTCTGTCGGTTATAGTCAATAAATTGCTTCAGGAGAAAGGTATAAAACCGGTTATCACAGCCGGACACAGCCTCGGAGAATATTCAGCTCTAGTATGTGCCGGAGCAATGCCCTTTGAAGAAGCTCTGAAAGTTGTAGCCCTTAGAGGAGCAGAGATGCAGAAAGCGGGAGAGGATAACCCCGGAACAATGGCTGCAGTTGTAGGACTTCCTGACGACGAAATGATCTTTGAAGTGTGTAAAGAAGCTTCTGGATCAGGGATCGTTCAGCCTGCCAATTTCAATTCTCCCGGTCAAATAGTTATTTCCGGATCAATTGACGGAGTAAGGAAAGGCATGGAAGTGGCCAAATCAAAAGGTGCGAAGATAGTAAAAGAACTTGTCGTAAGCGGAGCTTTTCACTCCCCGCTGATGAACTCCGCAGTAGAACCGCTAAAATCCAAACTTTCCGGAGTTGAATTCTCAGATACTTTAATACCCGTCGTTCCAAATGTGACAGCTAAAGCCACTTCCGATAAAAATGAACTCAAAAAGCTCCTGGTCGATCAGGTGATGTCTCCGGTTCTCTGGACAAAAACAATTCAGGCGATGATAGAAGAAGGAGTTGATACTTTCATCGAGGCGGGACCGGGCAATGTGCTTCAGGGACTGGGAAAGAGAATATCGAGAGATGTCAGGTTCTTCGGCGTTCAGACTCTTGAGGATTTAAATAATTTAGCTTTGTAGGAGGAGATCATGCTCAAAGATAAGATAGCGATAATTACAGGTTCCGCAAGAGGTATCGGAAAAGCGATAGCCGAAGAATATGCCGCTCACGGCGCAAAAGTAGTGATCTCGGATATACTTCAGGAGCTTGCTGACGGAACAGCAAAAGAGATAAAAGATAAATACAAAGTTGAAACTATAGCGGTCAAGGCCGATGTATCAAAATACGAAGAAGTCGAGGAACTTGTAAATAAAACGATAGAAACTTTCGGTCAGATAGATATAATTGTAAACAATGCGGGAGTTACCCGGGACAATCTTATCATGAGAATGTCGGAGCAGGAATGGGATATGGTCATCAACATAAATCTCAAAGGCGTGTTCAACTGCACAAAAGCAGTTACAAGACCCATGATGAAGCAGAGAAGCGGTAGGATCATCAACATCACTTCAGTCGTCGGTGAAATGGGAAACCCCGGTCAGATAAACTACTCAGCCTCAAAAGCGGGTGTGATAGGAATGACAAAAACCAGCGCTAAAGAGCTCGGGTCCAGAGGCATCAGGGTCAACGCAATAGCTCCCGGATTCATTGTATCCGAAATGACCGAAAAACTTTCCGATCAGGCAAAAGAAAGTCTCACAAAACTTATACCGGTCAGCAGCCTCGGCTATCCCAAAGATGTAGCAAATGCGGCAGTATTTCTCGCTTCAGATATGGCGTCCTATATAACCGGACAGGTCGTCAATGTATGCGGCGGTATGGTCATGCAGGGTTAAAGATCATGATCATTCCCACTCTATTGTGGCGGGCGGTTTGGTGCTTATGTCATAGACTACGCGGTTGACGCCTCTGACCTCGTTTATTATCCTTGTGGAGACGCGCGCCAGAAATTCGTGCGTGAAAGGGTAGCAGTCGGCTGTCATGAAGTCTATTGTTCTGACCGCTCTTAAGGCTATTACATTGTCGTAAGTTCTCTCGTCACCCATTACTCCGACGGTCTTAACCGGCAGAAATACGGCAAAAGCCTGTCCGATCGCATCGTAAACGCCCTCTTTTCTTATCTCTTCAATATATATAGCGTCCGCTTTTCTTAATATTTCGAGCTTCTTTTTGGATATGCTGCCTATGACGCGCACTCCGAGGCCGGGACCGGGGAACGGATGTCTTTTTACAAGGTCTGCGTGAAGTCCGAGCTCTTTTCCGACCCTTCTGACCTCATCCTTGAACAGATCTCTTAACGGCTCTATGACCTTGAGCTTCATTTCTTTGGGCAGTCCTCCGACATTGTGATGCGATTTGATGGTGGCCGAGGGTCCTCCTTTCGCACTTACTGATTCTATGACATCTGGATAGATCGTTCCCTGCGCAAGGTATTCGACCGTTCCGCCCTCTTTCTTCTTGATCTTGTCTATTTCAGCGTGAAAAACCTCGATGAATTCCTTACCGATGATCTTCCTTTTTCTTTCGGGATCTTTTATGCCTTTAAGCTCTCTGAGGAACTGATCTTCCGCGTCCGCTACAATGAGGTTCAGTCCGAGCTTTTCCTTGAACCTTTTTATTACAGATTCTCTCTCATTCAGCCTTAAAAGTCCGTTGTCAACGAATATATTTATAAGATTTTTGCCGATCGCTTTATGGAGAAGTAATGCCGCGACTGAAGAATCAACTCCACCTGAGAATCCGAGGACGACTTTTTTGTTCCCGACGGTTTTCTTTATATTTTCGATGCTTTCCTCTATGAAGTTCGAAGCTGTCCAGTCGCCTCTGCATCCGCATATTTTTTTCACGAAATTATCTAAAAATTTTCCGCCGTTATCAGTATGGTTGACTTCGGGATGGAACTGAACGCCGTAGATCTTATCCTTTGAGTTGCTCATGACGGCCGCGGGAGTGTTTACGCTGTAACCGATACTTTCGAAACCCTTCGGCAGCTTTACAACCTTGTCGCCGTGGCTCATCCAGACCTTCCAGCCCTTATTCTTTTTTGCTATGCCGTCAAAGATCTCATCATCGGCCGTGAGGTTCACTTCCGCCAGCCCGAATTCCTGCTCATTGCTCCTTTCGACCTTTCCACCGAGCTTTTTGGTGATGAGCTGCATTCCGTAACATATACCAAGAATTGGTACTCCGAGCTTCAGTATTTCATCGGGGACATCAGGTGAATTGAGAGCATAGACAGAGTTCGGTCCGCCTGAAAATACTATTCCCTTCGGCTTGAACTTTTTTATTTCTTCGATCGAGGTGAAATACGGCTTAAGTTCGCAGTAAACACTGTTCTCCCTGATCCTTCTTGCTATAAGCTGATTGTACTGGCTTCCGAAGTCCAATATGAGTATTTTTTCGTGGTTCATGACCGGCTCCTTTTATAAAGAATGCGCTAAAGATAATCAAAATCTGATAAATTTACAAGAAAAGAGATAGCAATATGCCTTTATATTGCGTATTATTAGAATTTTATGAGAAACACAATATAGAAAACAGCCTATTCCCTGCCACACAAATATCAGCCTAAACCACATCATATAGTGTAATTTTTAATAACACACCACAACATATTGTGTTTTTCTTAAAAAACCACTTGACAATGACTTTCATAAATTGTTATATTGAAGACCTGACATTTCAGACAATAAAATACTTGCGATAATCAACCCTATTGGAGACGAAACTATGACCGAAAAAACAAAAAAAGCAGAAAAGACCGCCGTTAAAAACGCAAATCCCGACGACAGATTTCCCGAGATCGAATTCACTGAAAATTCTCTCGTGATACTTAAAAAGAGATACCTTATTAAAGATCTCGATACAAAGATCCCTAAAGAAACCCCGAGAGACCTTTTTATAAGGGTCGCAAAGGCGATCGCCGACGGAAGCAGAAAGGCGAATCCGGATATCACGAATGAAGAAGTCATGGAGATCGAGGACAGGTTCTACGCGCTCATGGCGAACAAGGATTTTATGCCAAACTCACCTACTCTTATGAACGCAGGAAGAGAGCTCCCGAACCTGAGCGCATGTTTTGTGCTTCCTGTCGAGGACTCGATGGAAGGGATCTTCAACGCAGTCAAGGACGCGGCTCTTATTCACAAATCAGGCGGAGGAACGGGATTCGATTTCTCAAATCTGAGACCTTCGGGATCAAATGTGCAGTCAACGGCCGGAACGGCAAGCGGACCGATCTCTTTTATGTCAGTTTTCAACGCCGCTACCGAGACCATCAAGCAGGGTGGTGTCAGAAGGGGCGCGAACATGGGCATAATGCGTGTGGATCATCCCGAGATCATGAATTTTATCAAGTGCAAAGAAGACACTTCAAAGTTCACCAACTTCAATATTTCAGTCGCTGTAACAGACGATTTCATGAAAGCTTACAAAGCAGGAACGGATTATGTACTCTACCACAAGGAAAAACCCGTCGGTATGGCGAACGCAAGAGAGGTCATGGAAGCTATCGTTCACAACGCATGGTCAACAGGCGAGCCCGGACTTGTATTTATTGACAAGGTCAATGCGAAGAACACTCTGCCCGGAGTCGGAAAAATTGCAGCTACAAATCCCTGCGGAGAGCAGCCTCTTCTTCCATACGGGAGCTGTAATCTCGGCTCGATCAATGTAAGCAATTATTATATTAAAGAGAATAATTCAATTGACTGGGACAGGCTTCAGGAGACGGTTTCCGACTGCGTACTCTTCCTGGATAATGTCATCGAAGCAGGTAAATACCCCATCAAGAAAATACATGACATGGCCAAAGCGAACAGGAACATCGGACTCGGAGTAATGGGATACGCGGATCTTCTGTATAAAATGGGACTTCCCTACGACAGCGATGAGGCCGTGACTTTCGGCAAACAGTTAATGGCATTTATTCACTCGAATGCGCAGGAAGCATCAAAAAGACTTGCGGATGAGAGAGGATCCTTCCCGAATATTGATAAGTCTATTTACACTCATCCGATGAGAAACTCAAATGTTACAACTGTAGCACCGACCGGAACAATCGGAATGCTCGCGGAGACTTCAGGCGGTATCGAACCTAATTTCGCTCTCGTGTTCGTCAAGCAGGTCATGGATGATAAAAAACTTCTCTATGTCAATCCCGTGCTCGAGGAAACTCTGAAGGAAAGAGGGATCTACTCCGAAGAACTGATGGAAAAGATCTCACAGACCGGAAAACTGTCCGACATTGACGAGATTCCCGAAGACATCAAAAATATCTTTGTGACCGCTCAGGAGATCGATCCGTATTACCATGTGGCCATGCAGTCCGCTTTCCAGGAATTCGTTGACAGCTCCATATCAAAAACGATAAATTTCGATAATTCAGCAACTAAAGAAGACATCAAGAACGCTTATCTCCAGGCTTATGAATCAGCCTGCAAGGGAATAACTGTTTACAGGGACGGCTGCCGTCCGTATCAGGTTTTAAACACAGGCAACAAGACCAAAGAGGACAGGGACGCCGAGAAGCAGGAAGATACTCACAAGCCCAAAGTCAGACCCGATGTTGTTGAAGGAAAGACATATAAGGTCAATACCGGGGACGGTGTAATGTATGTAACTGTAAACACAATAGACGGCAAGCCTTTTGAACTTTTCGCCTCGATAGGAAAAGCCGGCGGTAACGCTGCAGCCCAGAGTGAAGCAATAAGCCGTATGGTCTCGCTGGCATTAAGATCAGGTATAGATATCAATGTGATCGTCAAACAGCTGATCGGTATCGGCAGCCCGAATGCTGTATGGCACAACGGCGAGCAGATACTTTCAACTCCCGATGCAATAGGCAAGATATTGAAAAAATATTATGTTGATACGGTTAAGAGCGAGGGGAAAGCCGAAGTTAAGACTGAAGAACCTAAATCTTCATCGAGAAAAGGGGTCATCTGCCCGAAATGCAACGGATCAATGTATATGCAGGAAGGCTGTATGACATGCCCCACCTGCGGTTATTCAAAGTGCAGTTGATCAGATATTTACAGTAAAAACAGATTAAGGCAGGCAAGAAACCTGCCTTTTTCTTTACCTGAATATAAATCCGCTCGCTATAGGCAGCCACATTGACAGAAGCAGGAAAACGGCCACGATAGATTTTTTGAAAAGTCCGACCCTGTCGTTTAAAAATACATAACCGGCCATGATAGCGAGACCGAAAAATCCCCCGACTATAAAAAGAGGCCATCCGATGAGCATGTGAATTGACTGAACGAGACTTTTCTGAGAATGCGATGTCATAAGAAAGAACCCGAGAGTGCCCCAGTAAAGGAACAATCCAACAAAAAGAATATAGACCATGTAAATGAATTTACCCTTATTGTCCTGCCTGTCCTCAAAATTTCCGAGCAGTGAGATCAGAGACCTCTTTACCGATTCAGGGAAGACGAAAAATGCAATATACATCCAGCCGGTCAGAAGCCCTCCACGCGTCTTTTTTTCCTGAACCGCGATTTCCTGTTCAAGCACATCGCTGTTGTCTGAAAGCATAGGCTTGTCGGATGTATGCGCAAGATAGATTATCTCATCACGGTTAATTGACTTTTCAGGTATCCTTTCAAATCCCGAAGTGAATTTCAGCCTCGACATGTTAAGTCCGAACGAGCGGATAAGGCCGGGATAGTCCTTGCCGAACCGCCTGTAATTGCCAGGTATTCCATAGAGCGACAGCCTGTCTTTATAGTGCGTGACAGACATTTCGACAGTTTTGTCCTTTTCATAGTCAACATAGGCCTGAAGCATTATGATCCCGTCCGGCTTTATTATCCTTTTCAGCTCTTTTATCACCATCTCGTGCTGAGGAATTTTTTCGAGAATATAATTGCAGATGATCAGGTCGAATTCCCCATCGGTATACCTCTCTTTTAAACTGTTGTCGCGGATAGAAAAATCGCCCGTTTCTGTGTAAATTTTCAGCACCGTGTTCGGAAAACTTCCGAAATAATCCGCTATCTTTCCCGGTTCGGCAATAACGAGGATCTTCTTTTCACCCGACATCATTTCCGTTTTGGTCTGAAGGAACAAAAGCACCGTCCTCTCCTCGAGAGTCGAGCCGCATACAGGGCAGTTCAAACTTATCTCTTTGGAGAAAGGATACCTTTCCGCCTTAAAAAAACCCGGACAGAACGGGCAGTAGATATCATTCCCGCGGTAGTATTTTTTTTTGTAGAACTCGCAGTTCTGTTTTATGGATGAAAACATTATTTCTCTTTTAAATTAATATTGCGGATCGTAAACCTGACCCATGAAAAGTATCGTGCCTGTCAGGTCGTCTCTTATCGCGAAAAAGAAGGGTTTATCCACTCTGAATTCGGGTGGAATTTCGCTATCATAGCCGCCTATGATTGTTACCGCGGCAGCCGAAGTTCCTTCTTCATTCACATCTATGAAAGATTTGTGTTTCACAAGTCCGATGAATAAAGATTGCCATGCTTCGGTCATTCCGGAAAAATCGGCAAGACCTTCTATAAAAGCATCTGTCATCCCCAAAGCCTGGAGTATAGGGATCAGGTTCGATTCAAAACCGAACTTGAATTTGGGCATGCTGAAATTGAATTCATTTTCAAACTCCGGGAACTGCTGATCGAAAGTCTTGAATGAATTCATCCAGATATTCCAGTTCTCCACAGTCAGTTTCGTTCCTATGAAATCTTCAAGTATTCCAGTTGGGACAAAAACATACATCGAAACATCTTTCCCTTCTTTTGAATCGGGATTGCCGTAAGGCATCTTGACAGCTCTGACGGAATCACCATAAAAATACTCGAATTTCAACGAAGGTGCATCCTCATTTATTCCCGTATCGATCATCGTTGGAACCAAATTGAATGTACCGTCTTCGGCATAGAATCGTCTGTTTTCTGTGGCATCGGCATCGAAAGGGAATTTCCAGAACCCCTGAAAGTTTATCGCGTTAACAAGGAAAAATTCCGCACCGACAGCAGCATAATCCAGAATTTCTTCGATCTTTCCTTCCGTTTTTTCCGACACCCATGCATTTATCGTATCAATTGATGCAGTCTGATCCAGATCAAGATTTCTGATTTCCGCATCAAAATAATCTTTTGTCAAATCAACATAGGTATCTCTGACAGGGAAATCATTGTCGAACCAGGCAGAATTAGCTAATCCCAGATCAATTATATTGTTCAGGCTGTCAAGTTTGTTTGCAAGCTGAAGGAACAGGTTGTTGACACAGTAATCAGGTACCTGTCCGTAACCGAGTACTTCTTTTATCTGTGATTTTGTATTATTTGCAGCACCGTTATTCAGCATCGCGAATGCGATCGAGATCGAGATCGGCGAGATCATTATGTTATCATTTGTAACGCTTTGATCAACGATCTCTTTGAAGATGTCACTGGCGAAGTTCAGATTTGCGTTCCTAAAATCGAATATGTTCTGCGCAGTGATCGTTTCATCCTGCGGCGGATCGTTAGGGCTTAGCGGATCATCGTCCTTGGTACAGCTGAAGATGATGAGAAATGCCAAAGTCAGCAACATGAGCTTTTTCATAACATGCCTCCGTTTTGATATTAATATCTGCATTATCAATATAACAAATATCTCTCACCGAAACAATATTTTTCTTAAGCAAACCCTGCAAATACTCCAAGAAGAATAGTAAGAGACATAACCATCCCGACAGCCAGTTTTTTAAGTATCCCTGCATGAAAATTCGTCATAAAATATCCGCCAATTACAAACAGTCCGAAACAGGAAAGAATAACATAGAGAGGTAGAACTATGAACAAAAACACATAAACAGCACCGGGAAATCTCATATACAGAGCAGACTTGAATAGTATTAAACCGCCCCAGTAGGAAACCTCTCCTACGAGAAGTACATACAGCATATACAGGAGAGTCCCTTTGTTTTCTTCTCTTTCGCTTACCTTTCCACGCAGAGAAAAAATACTTTTCCTTACAAGTTCCGGCAGAATGAAAAAGGCAGTGTAGATCAATGCAGAAGCTTTATTTCCCGGCTCATTTGATCTTTGACCTTCCATTTCCGATTCAAGCTCATCCATGTTGTCAGTCAATTCAGGTTTTTTGGACTTGTGAGCTATGTAGAGGATCTCATTTTTATCGAGAGAGAATTCCGGAAGCGATTCGAACCCCGAACTGAACCTCAGCTTTGACATATTGAGCCCGAACGATTTAAGTATATCGCCGTAATCCTTTCCGTACCTGCGCATATTGCCCGGAATGTCATAGAGCAGAAGCCTGTCCTTGTAATACATGTGCGAATATTCGGCCGTTTCCTCTCTGTTTTCATCAACATTTGCCTGAATAATAGCTATCCCGTCAGGTTTAAGCAGCCTTGTTATATCCTTGAGCAGTACCGGAGGAGAAGAATGTTTTTCCAGAATGTAATTGCAGACGATGATATCAAAAGAACCCGCGTCAAAATCCATACCCCGCTGATCCCTGATAATAAAATCCCCCCTCGTTGAATATTTACGCACTACCGCATTAGGAAAATTCTCGAAATAATGTGTCAGAACACCCTCTTCCGCAATGATCAGAACATTCAGATCACCCGACAGCAGTCTTGTTCTGGCGAGAAGGAACAGAAGAACCGTTCTTTCATCGGCAGTCGAACTGCACACAGGGCATACCGTACTCGATTCTTTAGTAATACTGAACTTTTGAGCCTTATAAAATCCCGAGCAGAACGGACAGTAAATGTCGTCACCGCGGAAATACCGCTTTTTGTAGAACTCATAATTTTTTCTGATCCTCGAGAGCATTTTTTTTAATACTCGTATATCTTTATATTGTTATTGTCTCCGTTCACAGCTACGATCTTGTCTCCAACGAAACTCGGAAAATAACCTTCTTCAACCTCGATCTTGACCCTTTTCTGGAAAATGCCGTTTTCAAAAACATCGCAGTATATACCTTCTTCCTCTTCGTTCACAGATGAATTGACGAATAGTCTATTATATTTATCAATTAGCATCCAATTTACAGAATTTTTATACACTACTTTCCATTTCATCCCATATTCTGCCCCCTGCTCAGCAACCTTTTTAGCTTTTTCTTCTGAAACTCGAAGCTGTGCGTAATTTTTTCTGATCTCTCTTAATTTTTTACCGTCCTTGTCATATACATCGATCTTATATACATTCTTAGATTTTTCTGAGATATATACTTCATTATCTGAAAAAGCAGATAAAGCACCTTTAGCATATGGATCCTGTTCTTTATCTCTACTAAATGGATACTCGATCTTATATAGATGCTTCACAAAATCAAACTTGCTGTCATACAATGTGATTTCATTTATCATAAATTCTTCTTTTGTACCCTCATCAAATCTGTTTGAAGTAGAACTGCTGATATAATCCGAACCGAATTTTACCGGATATGATGCGAACTCATCTCTTGACTTGTATGTTTTATCTGCATCAAGATAATTACCATCCAGATCAAACTTTATCAGTTTTAGTGAAGACCAGTTTGAAACAAATATTGTATCCTGTCTTACATTGAATCCGCCAGGTATAAAAAACTCACCCGGACCTTTACCCTTTCGTCCGAATGCTGTGACAAAATTTCCATTTTTATCATACTTGTGTATCCTGTGTTTCTTTCGGTCGATGAAATACAGATTTCCGTCTTTGTCAAAATTGAACCCCGAAGCTGATTCAACAAATTGCAGAGAATCCTCAACATTCTCCAGGTCAATAAAACCAACTTCTTTAAGCTCAATGCTAAATGAAGTATCTGCAGGAATTCCGTTATTCTTAGTGATCTTGACACCGTTCTCTTCGTACTGCCCGTAAGTTTTCACTTCTTCTTTCTTGGTACAATTAACGATCAGCGCTATAAACAAAGTCATAGCTAAAAGCTTCACAAATTTCATTCTCCATTCTCCTTTTTTAATTCTCAATTTTATAGTCATAAACTTCGATCAGGTTGTTGTCGTAATCAACTAAGTAGAAATATTCTTTAATTATTACATCTTTTCCGGAACTATCGCCTGTATCTCCATTTTTAATTGTCATATCAGCTATTATTTTGTCTTCTGACATTATATCAAAATTTAAATCACTTCCGAAAATCCCTGTGGATCTGATCACCCATATATTTCCGTATTTATCAGTTTGCATCCCGTACAGCGCCGGTTTATAGTCATAAATTACTTTTGATTCCTCAGGTGTAAGATAATCAAGCTTATTTATCATCTCAATTTCATGTCTGTTGTACTTTGTCCGGGCGTAATTCATATTTATCGTCCTCAGATAATCTCCGTTAAATGAATAAATCTTGATTTTGTATTCCGATTTGCTTCTTCTTGATACGAAGATATTTTCCTTACTAAAAGTAAAAACAGGCTCATCAAAAAATACTCTGTCGAGGCTTGATTTTTCATTGAGATTGCTATCTATAGTCTTAAATATATTGAATTGCCTGTCAGAAAGAACAAGCTCAACATCAATTTGAACTCCGTTGTCAACTTTTCCGTACACGCTTGAAATCCCGATCATGGTTGAATCATTAAGCGGTGTCATTTTTTCAAACAACCTCACATCAGCCATTTTTAGAGTTGTTGCTGATACAAAATCCCCATTCTTATTGAATTTTTTAACATTAACTCTATTATCAAATACAACTATCGTGTCTTTCTCAATCAGGAATGAACTAAAATTTTGAATTTCTTCCGGCCCGACTCCTTTTTTGGATACGCCGGATACAAACTTCCCTGATCTATCAAATACTTTAAATGATCCTGATTTCTTATCACGAATAATCAGATTACCTTTCTCATCAGCTTTGGTGCCACTATAGTCCAATAAAAAAGTCTCTACCGAATCCGCCCCTTCAGGAAATCCTTCGATCGTATATAGCTTAGTCAATGTAACTTTCTTTTGCGGTATGGTTTGGTTTTCATTCGTGCAGCTGACAACTAGCAGTAATGCCGATAAAACGACCAGACATTTGATTATTTTCACCCTCTAACTCCAACTTTGATTTATTATTAGAAACATCCCGCTCTCCTCACAATCCGCAAGCCACAACTACTGTCTCTCCAGAACGGTGCGATTATCATTGCATCACCTTTCGTATTTCCAGTCGTATCGTACATCCAGCTCCCACCCGATGCAGTGCGTAAATGAACATGCACATCCTGTCCGTAAGACGGATCGCCAAGTTCATACTGAAAATCTTCATAATGATAATCTTTAAAATCCGAACAATACTCAAGCACATTTCCGGTCATGTCATAGATGCCGAGTTCGTTGGGCTTCTTACTTCCTACAGGTTTTGTTGAGTTGTTATATATCATTAAGCTATCACTATCAAAATAGAAAGTCTCGCTGTTGCTTTTGAGTATTTTATCTCCTGAATTTCTCTTATACCATCCCACTTCGTCAATATCATCGCTCCCGCTATAATTAAAACCTCTGCTTTTTCTTCCTCCGATCGAAGCGTATTCCCACTCTTTTTCTGTCGGCAGTCTGTATCCATTTTTCCCCGGATTAAATTTAACTTGGTATTTGACTTGCAAATCTCTTCTAAAATCAGTCGAGTCCGTAACAAGTTCATCTATAGTATAACATTCTTCAAGACCCTCTAATTCACTCAGCTTATTGCAGAATATTACCGCATCGTACCAGCTTATTTTTTCGACAGGCAGATCATCTCCTTTAAAATAGCTCGGGTTTGTTCCCATCACTTTTACCCACTGTTTCTGAGTGACTTCATAAATACCAATATAAAACTTTTTGATCTCAACTTCTTCATAAGTACCGCCTTTGACAAGTACCATATTTTTAAGAGGCGCACAGCATCCTATCATCATGAAGAAAATAGTCGATAAAACTGCAACTTGAAATAATTTCATGAAATCACCCTAGTTAATTTTTCTTATGTTCAGCATCAATAATCATAGATTTTTATTTTATTTTCATTCGAATTATAACCGATGATCTTATCTCCTACAAATAGTAACCCATATCCTTCTTCCATTACCGGCTTAACTCTATTA
Organism: Candidatus Delongbacteria bacterium; assembly: GCA_016938535.1. The sequence continues at coordinate 1,994 of JAFGUL010000190.1, read as the reverse complement.
ATAAATATATCGTTCTCGAAAATATCATAATACTGACCTTCCTCTTTTTTGTTTGTAGGTCCCGATACCCACAATCTGTTATATTTGTCTGTTCGAAGTTGATAAATCGAGTTTATGAATTCCTCTTTATATTTACGGCCGCGTTTCGCCCAGATTTCCTCATTTTTTTTATGCTCATCTGCAGGTGTTTTTATTCTTGAATAATATTTCCTGATTTCTCTCACTTTATTCCCATTGATATCGTAAACATCTATTTTATACTGAGTTTTTGAATGCTCATAAACATAGGCATTGGTATAAGATGCGGAAGCTTGTATTCCTTTTTCAGAGGGATCAAACTCTGCATCTTCCGCAGGAGGTTCATATTCAAGGATATGAAGATTTTTGATGAAATCATAGTTGTGATCGTATAAAGAAGTTTCTTTAATACTGATTTGTTTGCCTTCATCTGTAACAACTCTTTTTGTTGCACCGAAAATAGTAATATAGTTTTCGCCGAATTTTAAAGGTAGCATCGGAAAGTTATTAATGTCATGATATTTTTTATCTCCCAAAAATTCACCATCTAAATTGAATTTCGATATTTTGTAGCTTCTTATATCAGTTACATACAATGTATCTTTTCTAACATTAATAGTTCCCGGTATTATGAACTCGCCCGGCCCTTGACCCTGTCGCCCGAAGGATTTTATAAAACTGCCTTTCGGATCGTATTTAAACACTTTGTATTTTGTACGGTCAAGTATGTAAAGGTTTCCTTCTTCATCAAAATCCACAATCGTAGGCTGATTAAAATATCTTTCAGGATCAGCTTCGGCATTATTCTCAATAAACCCGATCTCTTTGAGCTCTATTCTGAAGGTAGAGTCCGCAGGTACACCTGTGTTTTGTGTTATCCTTATCCCGTTCACCTCACTTACTTCGTAGGTTGATTCTTTTTTCGTGCAGCTGATGGCTAACAGCACTGCCGATAAAATGACCAAATACCATAGAACTTTCACTCTCTCACTCCAACTTTTGATAAATATATTTCTAATACACTCTAATTGTAAGCCTGAAATTTTATTTATGCAAGAGTAAATTGTGTTTTTCTCCTGTAAGTACAGAATTTTTGTACTTTCCGGAGAAAGTCAAGAGATTTATGCTGTCGTAGAAATTCTCCTGTTGACAATCGCGTGACAATTGTGTATATTAGTATTAGGAAACAGCAAAAGGAGTGACCTATGAAGTTCGTCAGCGTAAGAGATTTTAGAACAAAACCGAAAGATATCTGGAAAGACCTTTCGGACGAAAATACGATAACTATAACCCTTAACGGTAAGCCTGTAGCTATAATGCTTTCAACTGACCCTGAAAATTATGAAAAGTCTTTGGGTATTTTAAGAAAAGTGAAAGCTGAACAGGCGGTTATGGCGATCCAGGAAGAATCCGTCAGAAGAGGTCTGAATAAAATGACCGATGAAGAGATCGAAGCTGAGATAAAAGCGGCAAGAGCAAACCGATGAAGATAATCCTCGACACGAATGTTCTTATATCCGGTCTTTTAAATCCGAACGGGATACCGGGTTTTATCGTAAGGCTAGTTGCTTCCGGATATATTGAATTGATCTATGATTACAGAATTATTGCAGAGTATGTGAATGTAATGTCAAGGCCGAAATTTCATATTGATCCCGAAAACATATCCGCGCTGATCGATCAGATAAAGGCCAACGGTTTACTTGTATCACCGCTCCCTTTAGATCTGGCAATTCCCGATCCGGAAGACTTGAAATTTCTCGAATCAGCTGTATGTTCCGACGCGAAGTATCTTGTCACAGGGAATCTTAAGCATTTCCCTGCTCCCGAGTTTAAAGGGGTAAAGATAATCAGTCCCGCAGAGTTTTTTGAGCACATCGCCAAATAGATATATCCAAATCAACAAGTAAATTTTACGATTCTGCGCAAATATCATAAAACGCATTTTACGATATTGACTATTATGTTAAAACTCC
>JAFGUL010000189.1 GCA_016938535.1 Candidatus Delongbacteria bacterium | reverse complement strand
TATATTGTGACTTCAAAAAATTCAGCTCAAATGACCGCAGTTCCCTCTTTCGGAATAGAGGGTGAATCATTCATAATTGAACACAGTCTGGGAATAAATAGTATTTTCTGTTATTCAAATCAATATCCGATTTATACAGCTAATTTTTTAATTGGAACTGACCAAGGAGTATATTTAGCGACCGGATTTGTTGGTATCGAAGATCAAGAAAATACAACGATTGCATCAACGCTCTATCAGAATTACCCGAATCCGTTTAACCCTGAGACTACTATCAGTTATTCTCTCGTAGAAGAAGCTGAAGTAAAGCTGACTGTGTTCAACATGGCGGGCAGGGAAGTGGCAGAGCTTGTTTCGGTCAGGCAGGCGAAAGGTAATCACTCTGTGAATTTCAATGGGGAAAATTTAACAAGCGGATTATATTTCTATAGGCTAAGTGTCGATGGGAAGCAGCTTCAAAGTAAAAAAATGATGATTTTGAAATAAAATGTGGAGTGAGAAATAATGAAAAAGTGTATTAATCTGTTTTTTATCATTTTTGTTTTTACGAATGTTTATCCGGATTTCGTGCCGCTTGAAAAAGCAAAAAAAGTAGCGGAGAACTACTACGGGCATTATTGTTACGAAGCTGCCTCTAAGGGTTCTTCGGTGGTAAATGTTCATGAGCACAATTACGAAGGAATTATCACTCGATACACTTTCGAGTTCGACAAAGGATTCGTGATCGTTACCGCGGATGATGAATTGTATCCGATACTGGGTTATTCCGATCATGGCAAGGTTCCTTCAAAAGATGCGAAAGGTGGCCAGAACTTTAAAGAGTGGTTCGAGAATTACGACCGTCAAATAGCATGCAAGGGATCAGGAAAATATGTGGATAACAATGCCGTAAAACTGTGGATGGATATTGAAAACAATGTATTTCCTCAAGTGAAATCAGGTGTCGTTGTTGACCGGCTTGTTAAGTCTCAGTGGGACCAGTTGTACCCATGGAATCTTATGTGTCCTGAAAAAGACGGTGAGGAAACTTATGTAGGCTGTGTTGCTACTGCAATGTCACAGATGTTAAGATATCACAGATGGCCCGATGTTGGTGAAGGTTCGTCAAGCTATGAATGGAACGGACAGACTTTGTCGGCTGATTTTACAGCTCATACCTGGAATTATGATCTAATGCCTGAGATAGTCGATATTAAATGGGGAATTTATCCTGAATACTGGGAAACAGGAATTACACAGGCGGAAAAGGATGAGCTGTCCCTTCTGTCTTACTGGACAGGTTTGTCGGTCGATATGATGTACGGCACATATATGAACGAAGGTTCCGCCACATATGCGTCCTATGTGGACGATGCGTTCCTAGATCACTGGAAAGCATCTTCTTCAGTTTATTATACAATGGAAACTCCCCCGGCAGGAGGGGTTGATGCTCAGTTTGATATTATTAAAGCAGAACTTGATGCCAAAAGACCGTGGTTCTGGGCCGGAGGGGCGCATGCGTTCATTCTTGACGGTTACCGGGATGATTACTGGTATCATTTCAACTGGGGATGGCAAGGGAACTATGATGGGTGGTTTCATCGCTCCAGCCTTGTTCCTGGCGGATTGGGTTCATGTGACACCGGAGGTGGAGATTTCACGGCTGGGCAGCTTGGAATAACTTATGTCCCTTCTTCTGAGCCTTATGACCAATGGCCGGCTTCAGAGCTTCAAGGTTCTGTCGAGAACGGCGACGATATAAAATTGTCATGGGGTATGAATTATAACGCGGTCGGATATAAGATATACAGAACATACTCAGAGTATACTCATTACTTCGAACAGACTGAACTGTTAATTGAAACTCCTGATTCGGAATATACGGATACAGATCTGTCCGCAGGATACTACAGCTACCATATCGTAACGGTTTATCCGGACGGTGAGTCACATAATTCGAATTCATTTAGTGTTGGGATCTCAGAAAATGAAACTTATCCGGTAATAAGGAGCCTTTCGGTCGAGCCTGTAGGAAGAACAAATATTGATCTGGTATGGACTAAGCCTTTTACAGGCACAATATATCAGTATGTTGATTTTGATAGCTATGTCATGCCTTCAGGATGGCTGGATAAGACTTCAAGGAGCGGGACAGGACTGGACTGCTGGACAGATGATCCTGAAAACTGGGTTTTTATCGCTTCCTACTATGATTTATACAATTGGTTGTACCAGAACAGGATAGACGGCAATATACTCCTGATGTCTGCGAACGCGACTGAGACACTCTGGTTCTTATCTCCGGAGATCACATTCAATGATGATGCCCATATAAGCTGGTGGAACAGGTTCCGCTATTCTGACGATGAAGGTAATGTTATCGATAAAAGACCGTATTTTGAAGTTGTAAGTTATTCAGGTCTTTTTGATGAGATTAACAGAGAGACGAATATAATTTATACGACTCACGCAGTGTATGACGGAAGCGTGTCGCCTGAAAACATCTGGGAATATATGGAAACAACTGATCTGTCTTCACTTGCAGGTACGACAACGAGAGTAGGTTTCAGAGTACCGGTCAATACTAATGATCAATATACTCTTGCATTCGATAAGATCACGATAGGCGCGGAAACTTCAGAGACCATTGAGCAGTGTACCGGTTACGAAATATACAGGAACGGTTCATTAGCCACAACGATTTCAAGTTCTACAATTGTTTGCTGGTCTGATCCGTTTTTTGAAGACGGTGTGAACGAATACTATATAAAAGCTCTTTATCCCACCGGTATATCTCTTCCATGCGAAAGAGTTTCAGTTACTGTTGATAAGAACCCGAAGCCTGATCATCTGACCGTTGAGTATCAAGAGTACATGAGTGCTGAATTGAGCTGGTACTGGCCTTATCACAATCCTCCAAAATGGTATTCTTATTATTTACCTGAGAACAGTACAACAACCGTTGATGTCAGTATAGACCCTATAGTTAAAAGAAGGACTTTATTCAAAGCTGAGGATCTGGGTTTCTATTATCCTGTGACTCTTGATTCAGTAGCGATAGGATTCTATGACAGGGACGGAAACAACTGGAACGGACACAATAAATACCATATCAGAATTTCGACCGGAGGAGACGGCGGCTTTGACTCGATCCTTTACGAATCACCTGAGTTAACAGCAGTACATAATCAGATATGCAAGCATTCAATGGTGATGCCGTTAGTGCTGGACGCCTCATGGAATGTTGAAGTTATTACAGACGAAACCGGTTATCCCGGAACCCTAGCAGCTCCTGTTTCAACAACAAAAACTCACTCTTATTTTGAATATGATATGGGAGATGATATTTCTTATTATTACGGAATAAAAATAGGTGGCTTCTGGTATGAATGGCTACACATGAGTTATGTTACATCATCACCACCTGAACCACTTGCGAAATCAGATGAATCGGATAATGAAAATCCTTTCATCGCTAAGGCTATTGAGATCGATGATCCAAAAGAGTTGAAGTATCCTGTTCTCAGCTTTAAGGGTCTCGATTATTTTAAAATATATAGGAACGGTCTAGCTGTAGGAACTACTCCCGGTCTGAGTTATACTGATAACCCGGGTGTGATCGGAGATTATCTGGCTTATAAAGTGACAGCCGTGTATTCTAATCCGGCCGGCGAATCTGAACCGAGCAATGAAGTTGTGGTCTTCGGTACTGGCATAGATGATGATGCGTTGCTTCCGGTTGAACCTGTGCTCCACCAGAACTACCCGAACCCGTTCAATCCGGAGACGACGATCATGTACTCTCTTTCTGCGGACGCAGATGTGAGACTGGCAGTTTACGACATCGCAGGCAGAGAAGTGGCTGAACTCGTTTCAGTCAGGCAGGCGAGAGGTAATCATTCCGTGAACTTCAATGCGGAAAATCTAACGAGCGGGATATATTTCTACAGGCTGAGCGTTGATGGCAAAGCTGTTCAGAGTAAGAAGATGATGATCTTGAAGTGATACTGCACAATCCTCTGCTTCAATTCTCGAAACATAAGTCAGTGACACATTAATCAATTGCAGATTTGGAGTATCTAAACGGCTCGTGATAAAGATTAATGACTTCTGTTTCTCAAAAATGAAGCAGAGGTCGTAGCCATTGATCTATATTATCCCCTTAACAGATTCGATCGCTTCCTGAAGTCTTGAGACATCTTTTGCGCCTGCTGTAGCGAGGTGCGCTGCGCCGCCTCCTCCTCCGCCGAGCATTCTCGCAACATCACCCACTATTTTCCCGGCGGGTATCGTGGCTTTGAGGTCATCGGTCACGGCGCAGACAAGAGAAGCTTTTCCGTCAATGTCAGCTCCGAGGAGAATTATGGCCGACTGCATCTGATTCCTGAGGTTCTCGGCGAGATTCTTGAGGATCTTCGCATCCGACACCTGAACGATCGATGAAATTATGTTTATCCCGCCAATAGTGATCTTTTTTGAGATCAGATCGGTCATTTGAGTAAGAGCCAGCTTCTCATTAAGCTCCTGAACGGTTTTCTCCAGTTCGCGTTTTTCGGCAGCCGATTTCTGTAATCTATCCAGAATGTCATGCTCTTTAACGGACTGCATTTTGATTATCGCTTCGATAATATTTCTCTGGTCGGCAGCCTTCTCAACAGCGTACCGGCCGCATACGGCCTCGATTCTGCGAATCCCGGCGGCGATGCTCGATTCAGAAATTATCCGGAAATAGCCGATATCGCCGGTGCGGTACGCATGCGTACCGCCGCAGAGTTCGGCTGAAACTTCGCCCATTCTGACCACGCGGACAATCTCACCGTATTTCTCGCCGAACAGAGCTGTGACCCCGGAGTTTCTGGCTTCATCGAGTGCCATGATCTCAGTAGATATCGGCAGGTTCATTCTTACAAATGAGTTGACTATATCTTCAACACGTCTGATGTTCTCGTCCGACATTTTTTCATAATGCGAATAGTCGAACCTCATGACATTATTAGCCACGAATGAACCGGATTGTGCGATATGCTCCCCGAATATCTGCCTGATAGCAGCCTGAAGAAGATGTGTCGAGCTGTGATGTATCCTGCACTCGTCGCGGAAAGTCTTATCAACAGTCTGTTTCAGCTTAGTTTTGGATGAAATATTTAAAGTTTCAGGCTTTTTTGCTGAAATGATGAAAAATTCTCCGTCTTTCTGCACATCGAGAACAGTAAGCATTTCGCCGCCAAACTCAATAGAACCCTTATCGGCTACCTGACCTCCCGATTCAGCATAGAAAACTGAAAGATCGGGTACGATCTGTATTTTATTCTTGTCAATTCTGTATTTTATGATCGCAGATGTTGTTTCAAGCTGATCATAGCCTGTAAATTCTGTGTGTCCGGTCTCTGAAAGAACGACCCACTCGATCTCTCTTGTATCTTTGAATTTCTGATTTGAACGGGACTGGTCTTTCTGCTTTTTCATGCAGGTTTCATATCCTTGTGTATCGAGAGTAAATCCGATTTCTTCAGCCATCTGTGCCGTAAGATCGACCGGAAATCCGAAAGTGTCGTAAAGCTTGAAAACAGTTTCTCCGTCAACGATCCTGTCAGAGTCTTTTTTTGTGCTTACGAATTCATTGAAAAGTTCCACCCCTTTGCTTAAAGTTGAAAGGAACATTTTCTCTTCCGACCTGATCACATTTTTAGCATGTTCAAGATATTTTCTGATCTCGGGAAATTCATCGCCCATAACAGCAGCCACAGTATCGGCAATTTTATAAATGAACGGTTCGTTCATTCCAAGCTTAGTGCCGTACCTGACAGCTCTTCTGAGGATCCTTCTTAAGACATAACCTCTCCCTTCATTGGAGGGCATGCCCCCGTCTGAAATAGCGAAAAGAAGAGTTCTGATGTGATCGGCGATAACTCTGTGCGGAGTTCCTTTTTCGTCCTCTTCGTATTTGATCTGAGTTACTTTTTCAATTTCTCTTATGATCTTCATGAAAAGATCAATGTGATAGTTCGAGTCAACACCCTGTATGACCTGACAGATCCTCTCGAAGCCCATGCCTGTATCAACATGCTTGTGAGGAAGAGGTGTCAATTCTCCCTTTTCGTTCCTGTCGTACTGAATGAAGACGAGGTTCCATATCTCGAATATTCTGTCGCAGTCTCCGTTGGGCTCGCACTTGTGACCCGGAATATCTTTTTTACCGCAGAACTTTTCGCCCCTGTCATAATGGATCTCTGTACATGGTCCGCATGGCCCGGTATCTCCCATCTGCCAGAAATTATCCTTTTCTCCGTGTCTTGAGATCCTTGAATGATCTATGTCGGTCACTGTCTTCCAGAGTGCTTCAGCCTCGTCGTCATCGTTGTACACTGTAGCATAGAGTTTCGATTTATCAAGTTCCCATATTTCTGTGAGAAGTTCCCATGCCCAGGATATCGCCTCTTTTTTGTAGTAGTCGCCGAATGACCAGTTTCCGAGCATTTCGAAGAACGAGTGGTGAAATCCGTCCTTTCCGACTTCGTCAAGATCATTATGTTTTCCGCCTGCTCTTATACATTTCTGACTGTTCACTGCTCTTGTGTAATCTCTTTTTCCGGTGCCGAGAAAAATATCCTTGAACTGGTTCATTCCCGCATTTGTGAAAAGCAGTGTGGGATCATCATAGGGTATGACCGGTGCGGCAAGAACTTTAGTGTGCTCTTTTTTTATAAAATAATCAATAAATTCATCGCGGATCTGTTTTGAACTCTTCATTTTTACTCCGAATATTAAAGGTCTAGTACTTTTACTTTCAGGACTCTGCCGCCCCTTTTAGCTTCGTTGCCGATGAACCAGAAATCGTCGAATTCCCTGGTCTCTCTTTCTTTCGATAGAATTCTTCTCGCAACAATATCGTGTTTTGCGCCGATCTGAGAAAGTGAATTGGAAAAACTCAATCCCCAATCTAAAGAGAAAAGTGCTCTGTCATGAATAGGTGTCTGGTTTCTGGTTGCAAATTTAATCAGCTTAACCTGAACACTTCCGAATCTCTGATCCCTGAACTCCTGAAGTTTCTGCTTGAAAACTGCGAGCTTATCCTTGTATTCATCAAGCATTAAGGCATAAGTTATTATCTTTATCTCAATGTCGTCGGGAATGTCCTTTAAAAGCTCAAGTTCAGAAGGAAAGAAATAAGGGTCTGCGATCTTGATATACTTGTCTGAAAGGCTTTCCATAAGAAAAAGAAGCTTATTTTTCCCCTGATCGGGATTTTTCATTTCGATAGTGAAAGAGTCAGGAAGTTTTTCGTTCAGAAGCTTATACCTGTAGTAGAAATTTGTAAGGCTGTCAATAAGTTTTTCAGGGTCAATTTCTTTAAGTTCGACTGTATTCATCAGGTTGATATTGTCCTTTATGATGTCCCGGTAGATCTTTTTCTCCAGTTCGATCTTGTTCGAAAATTCCTCGACTTTATCGTGATAGTCCTGAAGCAGTTTTTCTTTAACATTATCAACGCACTCTTTGATCCTGTCGTCCATTATTTTCTTGACACCTTTTACAGCCATAAGCTTATCGAGAGTTATGTTTTTTTCGTCAAGCTGATCGAGGTCTTTTGTATGAGGAATGTGCTTATTCAGCTGGAGGTTCTTTTTAAGGCGGAGTCTTTTTTCTATTATGTCTTTATGCTTTGGATAAATTTCTGAAAGATAAACAATCTTTTTTTCGATAATATTGTCATAGATCTCAATAAAACCCTCGCTTTCGGATTCAGCTTCATATTTAATGAGTGAAATGAACTCGAGAATAAAACTTATATCGTCAATTTTTTCTGAAAGCACCCGATTGTAGTAATAATTTGCTTCCTGGGATGTATCGTTGGTTTTTAAAAATCCCAAAGCTTTCCTCAGGAGTCTGTCCTTTATCTTTAAAGACAGGCGGTATGTGAATTCCGGTTTTATGTTCTTTGTGATGTAATCTTCCCATGAAATACTGAATTTACATTTGTCTTTTTTCTTATTGAATTCCTGATAGATAAAGCTGATCGAGAAACCGCTGTTTTGCGAAAGATAGATATTTTCGTATGGAAAGTTTAAGAGGAACTCTTTTTCGAGAAGTGATTTGGCACCGTAAAAAATAAGTTCGTTATCATCCTGGATCAGAATTCCTGTTTTGGGCAGGAGAGTATTGCTTTCATAATAGATCACGGAGTTAATAAATTCACCGTAGATTATTCTGCTCGATCTTAAAAGAGCGTTCACATATTCAGGATCGCCCTTCAGTTTTATATAATTCTGTATCTCTGATTTTTTAGACAATTTATAGCCCCTTACTTTCTTTTTTTACTGTTTCTTTCGGCAGGTGGAACGATTTTCTCTTTTTCGCCGTCTTTATCATAATTCAGAAAATTACTTTTGGGACAGTTATCACAGCCGTTGCCGTTCTTAGAATCTCTGACTATCTTATATTCCTTTTCCAGCTTTTTCACGAGATCTTTTTTAGGCATGATCAGAGTCTCGCCGTCCTTGAATTCAAGAGTAATTGTTTCGTTGAAGATATTGATAAGTACTATTACGGCTTTACCTCTGTCGGTCATGATCTCCGAACCTGTGTCGGGTATGCCTGCTTTCTGCATAAGATAAAAATCGTGCTCGTATTTAAGGCAGCACTGAAGTTTTCCGCATGCACCGGAGAATTTTTCAGGTTTAACGAAAAGATTCTGGTCTCTTGCCATAGAAACATTGATGGATACGAAATTCGTCAGGAACTGCGAGCAGCACAACTCCCTTCCGCAAATACCAATTCCGCCGATTTTTTGCGCTTCATCCCTGACACCTATCTGCTTAAGTTCGATCCTTGTTTTATATTCTGCCGCAAATATCTTAACCAGCTCTCTGAAGTCAACTCTGCCGTCTGCCGTAAAGTAGAAGATCAGTTTTTTTCTGTCGAATTTATATTCAATATCTATGAATTTCATTTCCAGTCCCAGTCCCTTAGCCTGCTTTCTGGCATTTATCAGTATCCCGTCTTCAACTTTTCTGTTCTCGTTGAGCCTTCTCAAGTCGATCTGATTACCCTTGCGGATAATATTACCTGCAACATCAATATTCTCTCTTTTCAGCTGCTGGATCGTGATGGCACTGACAATTCCCATGTCCTCGCCTCCCTCGTATTCGACTATAATGTGCTCGCCAACTTTTAAGGGTATGGCTTTAGGGTTCAAAAAATAATGCTTTCTTACACCTTTAAAATTGGTTTCGAATAAAAACTCTTTCCGGTCTTCAGTTGAAAGATCAGATGTGTCGGTCGTTGGTGATATTATATCCTGAATTATACTTTTATCTTCCGGTTTTTCCACTTTTTATATTCCTCTCTGTAGTTTAGGTATAGGTTTATCAGAAGCAGTCTCGGATTTATGTTTCTCCGGTACATTGCTCCGAATCTCGTAAAATCTGTTACTATTCTTTCTCTGTATTCGTTCGAATCTCTGGTCTCATTCTCAAATGACGCTTGAAGAAGTTGCAGCAGGGTTTTTCTGAGAACGAAATCTATTCCCGAATCTGACAATAGTTTGAATTCCTCTATAAGCGAATCTATTAGTGTGACAGTTTTAGGGGGAAGTGAATTCTGAAAAATATCGTACATCAGCTCATGAGTTTCTATCAGTTTTTTACCTGTCTCAGTCATAAGGATCGAAAGATTGTCTATACTGCCGAATGAGTCTTCAGCCAGTTTATCAGCCTGCTCTTCTCCGATCCCCGTGTGATACCTTTCTAAAAACCCCCGAATGTCCTGTTTTGTAAGAACAGGGAAATTCATGCTCAGACACCTTGACCTTATAGTATCAAAAAGGAAAGATGGATTTTCTGAGATGAGGATGAAGAAAAGGTCACCAGGCGGTTCTTCAAGTATTTTTAAAAGCGAATTCTGAGCCTCTTTGTTCATCAGTTCCGCAGAAGTTATTATAACAAATTTTCTTGAACGGTTTATCGAATTATATCTCGCAAAAAATTTAATCTCGTTGATCTGAGGGAGCGTTATGAACCTGCCTGTTTTAAATGAGAATTTATAATAACCTTTCAGTTCCGATTTTTTCTTTAGATCCTGATTCACCATTTCAGATTTTTCTCTGAGGACCTTGTCTGAATCCGAGGCTTTGTTTATAGCAGGATAGATATAGAGCAGGTCGTCTGAAGAGAATGATGTCAGCTGTTTGCATGACCTGCATTCTCCGCAGTATGGGGAAGTTCCTTTGCCCGTCTGACAGTTCAGGATTTTGACGAGCTCTAATGCTACAGCTTCTTTTCCCACTCCGGCAGGACCGGAAAAAAGGTATGCGTGATGAAGTCTGTTGTTCAGTACCGATGCGGAAAGATTCTCCGTTACGGCTTTCTGGCCAGCTATGTCTTTGAAAAGGTTCATTCTGTAAAACACCCGGTATTTATAATTTTCCGCAGCCTTCCCGCGCCGCGTGCGGTCAATATATCAAAATATAATGATTAAGTAAAGAAAATAAAAGAGAAATTAAGAGTAATTTGTTTGATTATTGGTGCGGATTTCTTATATTTAACATTTGTCAGAGCAACAAAAATCAAGGAGACTTTCAATATGGAGAAAATATCTTACATCAGTCTTATGAGCAATAAAGTGAAAACTTATGGCGGGATCAACCTTGCACAGGGACTGCCGGGATTTGCACCGCCTGAAGAGCTCATAGATATTCTAAATTGGATATCATCAGAGAATATTCACCAGTACGCGCCATCGAACGGGAACATCAAGCTGGTCGGACTTTTAAAAGAAAAGTATAAGCCTT
>JAFGUL010000188.1 GCA_016938535.1 Candidatus Delongbacteria bacterium | reverse complement strand
GCACAGTCTCTGCCTCTGACCGCCTGAAAGGTTTGATGCTTTCGGGCTCAGGAATGTCTGATAGCCTTTATCAAGGTTTTCAATAAAATCGTCCGCATAAGCTATCTCTGCAGCTTTTTTTACATCTTCAAAGGAAAGAGCTTTATTTGATCCGTACCTTATGTTATTCTCAACAGTTTCGTTGAATAGAACTGATTCCTGGGTTACCGTGCCGAAAAGATTATGCAGGTCTTTAAGCTTTATATCTCTTATGTCAATACCGTCAATTTTTATACTGCCCTCATTCGGATCGTAAAATCTTTCGATCAGATTCACAAGAGTGGTTTTACCCCCGCCGCTGACACCAACAACAGCGATCCTTTCGCCCTTTCTGATTTCAAGATTTATGTTGTTGAGAATTTTTTTGTTATCATATTTGAAACTCAGATCCTCTATTTTAAGCGATCCGGAAAAATCATTTTTCGCGACAGCGCAGGTTGATTCGATAATATTCGGTTCTTTATTGAGTATTTCGAATACCCTGTCAAGTGAAACAAGAGCTCTTCGTATTTCGGTATAATATTTTGTCAGCTCTTTCATAGGGTGGAGGATCGAGAAAACAGCGAAGAGAAATGCAGTGAAAGCTCCGAATGTCAAAGCGTTCCCCGGCTCAAGAACCATTTTACCGCCGATCAAAAGAACTATTACTCCCGTGAGTGTTCCGTTGAATTCGGACAGAGGCACATTTACAGCCTGATAAAGGTGTGATTTCAGCCATGAAGAGTAGAAATTATGGTTCTCTTTCGCGAATTTTTCCATTTCATGATCTTCTTTCGAATAAGATTTAACTATCTTAATACCGTTGAAGACCTCTTCCATTTTTGAATAAAGACTGGAATATGTCCGCTGTATCCTCTTTGAATATTTTTTTATCTTTCTGCCAATATAAGATATAGAGAAAGCAAAGATCGGGACTACGACAACCACATACAAGAAGAGTTTGGGACTTATGAACAGTGCTATGAAAACATAAATAATGATAAGTGTTATATCACGCAGAGACCCGAAAAACGACTGAATGAAAAGATCGCTCACGATCGTAACATCAGATGTGAGCCTTACCTGAAGGTCACCGATTTTGTTATCTTTATAAAAGCTCATAGAGAGGTCAAGGTATTTTTTAAAGAGCAGATTTCTGAGATTCTCAATTGTCCTTCCTCTCAAAGATACAAAAATCACTTTGTTCAGATAGAAAAACGAATTTTTCAAAACGATAAGGAGGATCATTGAAACCGATATCATCACGAGAAGAAGGTATGGATCAGTTATGGCGAGGGTAGCCTGAAATGACTCCAGAAATGCATCGTAAACCGAACGG
>JAFGUL010000187.1 GCA_016938535.1 Candidatus Delongbacteria bacterium | reverse complement strand
TATAGCCTAATATTTCAGCTGTTCTTCTTGATATTTCCAGTTCATAGTTATTTTTCCTGCCGTAAGTGAAGGTCAGGACATCATCAAAACCGTTCATTTTAAGTAAGCACGCGATCAGCCTTGAATCATATCCGCTGCTCAATGGAAGTACAGGCACTTTCCCTTCTAGAGACGATCTTAATCTTTTGCCTGCTGAAACAAAAATATCATTAAGCTCTGTTTCCAGGTTCTTTTCGTCACTTCTGAATTCCGAAGCTTTAAACTTATGATAGAACTGATTCTGCAAACTGGTTTTATTATAAACAACAAATTCTCCGGCCTGAACCTGATAAATGTCCTCAAGCAGGGTTTTATTTCCCGGAACATAGCCTGAAAACAAAAAAAGCTTAAGTGAATCTTCATCAGTATCTTTGAACTGTTTTTCAATCAGTCCCGGGTCGTCTGAAACGGCTAATTCTTCGTCATCGTAAAAATAAAACAGCGGAAATGTTCTTGTTCTGTCACAGCACAAAATTGTTTTTCCTGACCCTTCATAAACAAAAGCAAAAACTCCGTTCAGTTCTCTGAGCGCAGTCGAGAGATCATCCGGATCGTCTATAATCTTTTTGATGAAAAGTGCCGCATCCGAGCCCTCGAGGAATTTTCCCTCAGAAAAGATATAGCCTTTAAAGCTGACACCTTTTTCGGTAAACCAGGTAAAACCCTTATTATTTTCCAATCTTACAGTTATTTTAGACATTTAATATGATCCTGCTTAGAATTATCGGCAGCATTATGAAAACCAGTCGTGAAATTGAGAATTTTACTATTCCTGACCTGTCCCCGCCCGATACCTTGATCACATAGAATGAAAAATACAGCCAGTAAACAAAGCCGGAAGCCCCGTAAAGAAAGATCGCGATCATTGCACTTTTGAACACAAATCCGCCTATTACGAACGAAAGGATCCTGATAAACAAAAGGAACGAGTTCAGCTTAAGACTGATCTCCTGCAATTCAAGCGTAGCGAAAACGATCGAGATCGGTGAAGCGACAAAGACCATGAGCATCCATGGAGCGATCAGAGATGCGTAAATTCCCGATATCTCCCATTTATCACCGAGCAGAAATGCAAAAATATAGTCACCGTAGGCAGCAACGACAGAAATAGGCACAATTCCAAGATTCATCAGTTTCCTGTAGATATCTGAAGTTACCGGACCGAGATCCCCGCCTGAATTCTTAATATCGTTCGACTTTTTAAAATATGCCTGCGAAATGGATGAACCGAGCATGGTCATCGGTGTGTTTATAAATTTGTGCGGAACTGCGTAAAGTCCCGTAATTCCCGCATTGAAAACATTCGTAAGAAAGATCACGGGAACATTTGAGGACAGAAAATTCATGAATTCGCTCGGCATGAAATACTTGGGGAATTTTTTATACCTTTTCAGTACCTGCATGACCGATCTGGGAGTTATGTTTTTCCATTCTCTTATACTTTGTTTGATAAGATCACCGGAGAGGAACAGAAATCCCGTAAAATACCCCAGTACAGATCCTGCAGCCAGACCGCTGTAGTTCACATCGAAATAGAAACCGTTGAAAAGCTGAATTGTCGAGGCAGAAGCCGATCTTGAAATATTGCCTGCTCCCATCCTGCCGAACCTGTTGTTCCTGTTGTTCCAGAAACCTGCGATCCTGAAAAGTGCCATAGAAAGTGACATTACCGATATCCAGACCGTGAACTGTACCGCTCCTTCTGAAAGACCCGCACTCTCTGAAATAATACCGCTGAAAAAAGGCAGAGTAAAAAGTGTCAGCGCAAATATAAAAACAACCAGAGATATTGATCCCAAAGTAACATTCAAAGCTTCAGAATCGTCTTTCGGAAGCACTATGGCAAATTCATAATTGCCTGTCATAACTATCGAGATCACTCCGCTCAAGCTTAAGAAATACGCCCAGAACCCGAAGTCTTCTGGAGAATAAATCCTGGTCAGAACCGGTAGCGCTGCAAAAGGGATAAGCTGGGCAATGAAAGAAGATCCGAAAAGTTTTCCGATGTTTTTTAAAAATACCGTATCCTTCAGAACATCCTTCATTTCAGCTTTCTCAGAGTAACTTTAAGAGCTTCTTCCCAAGTCGGGATCTTCAGACCGAAATCGGGGATTATCTTACTGTTGTCGAGCGAACTGTTCGCGGGTCTTTTAGCTTTCATTTTAAATTCCTTTGATGAGACGGGAAGTACCTTCACATTCTTTTCGGCGAGCTCGAGTATTCTGCAGGCGAAACCATACCTGGAGACCGATCCTGTATTGCAGTAATGAAATATTTCAGATCTGAAATTAACAACCGGAAAGATCACTTTCAGCATTTTGACAAGATCAGAAGCAAAGGAATCCGCTGATGTAGGTGAACCCTTTTCATCGTTTACAACTGTGAGTTCTGAAGAAACATCAGCTTTAGCAAGAATCTTTTTAAGAAATGTGTTATGGGTTGCCGAATAAAGCCAGGAAGTTCTGATCACAAGACAATTGTTCTTTACCGATAAAACCGCTTTTTCACCTTCATATTTACTCTTACCGTAAACAGAAACAGGTTGCGGTTCGTCCTCTTCACTGTAAGGAGCACCTTTAAGACCGTTGAACACAAAATCTGTAGAGATATGAAGCAGTTTGAACCCGTACTTTTGTGAACCGAGAGCAAGATTGAGTGCTCCGTCACTGTTTATC
>JAFGUL010000186.1 GCA_016938535.1 Candidatus Delongbacteria bacterium | reverse complement strand
ATCTCTTTTTCAACTTCCTTTTTCGGCTTTTCACCGACCGGACCGCCTGTGGGTCGTGCGCAGCCGGGTTTGAATTCTTCAGCCATTATACCTCCCTGGTTGATTTGTTGAAATATATGCTGTATGTCATAATATAACTACATTTGATTTTTAAACCAAAGGAAAATTTTAGTGAATTTAGGGAATGTTTATTGGAAAACAGATCTATTCGGCTTCTTTTTCAGCCTTTTCGCGCATTTTCAGAATCCTTTCAAGGTCATTCTTGATTATCTGCTCTTTATTATCCTGTCTTTTGAGATACTCATTTTTTTTGGTTTCGAGGTTCTTTTCGATCTTTTTTATTATCTCAAGCTTAAGTTCTTCTTTGCTGTCGAAAGTTTCTGACATGATCCTGAGCATTTCGGACTTGATTTCGCTCTTTTTTGCCTCATCTTTTTCTTTATAATGCTTTTCAACGAGAAGGTCGAGGTCGATCTCTTTATTGAATACGCGGATGAGTTTTTCTTTGCTCTCGGGATTTTTTCCTTCGTTCCTCAGGAACATTCTTAATTTATGCATTGTTCTGTAAAAAACGGGAGGGTGAGATGTTCTTATTTCTTCAAGCCTGCCGTGGAATTGAGGGAACTGATCGCTTAGCATTTCCATTGCCTTATCTATTCTTTCTTTCGGCATTCTGCCCATTCTTTTGTTCATAAATTCGGGACCTTCATTGTCCGGCGGAAATTCATGAGGTCTGTCCATACAGTCATCAGGTACGGGACAGTCTTCTAACGGAGGCTGGGAATAAAGAGGAGCCAAAGAAATTAACATGATCATAAGCGAAGTTATATATATTTTCATTGTTGCTCTCCGTTTTTGTTATGTAAACGGTAAACCGGTCAAATTATTTTATCGGTAATTATTTTATTGTGATTTTACCTTCATTGGAATTGATCTGACCGATAACTGCTGCGATCTCTATTCCGGCATCATGAATCTTTTTTAAAAGGATATCAGCTTTTTCTTCCGGTACCGAGATAAGGAGGCCTCCGGAGGTCTGTGCGTCAAAGAGCAGCATTCTTTCAAAGTCCGAAAGATTTTTTGCATCAACCTTATCTTTGAAATATTTTTCATTTCTGACAGATCCGCCGGGAAAAAGCATCATTTCAGCATATTTCTTTGCTCCTTCCATTAATGGTATCGAATTAAAGTTCAGTTCAGCTCCAAAACTACTGCCCGTCATTTCGCAAAGGTGTCCGAGGAGCCCGAATCCGGTAACATCGGTCATTGCATTAACCCCGCTCCCGACCGCTATTTCCGATGCCTTCATGTTCAATTCAGCCATCCATTCGGCAGCTTTATCAAGATGAATTTTTTCGGCCATTTCGCCTTTCCATGCGGTCGTGATCACTCCGGAGCCTATCGGTTTGGTAAGAATGATCATGTCTCCGGCTTTAACGCTGTTATTTCGCAAAGCTTTAGAAGGGTGAACAGTCCCCGTAACTGAAAGTCCGTATTTCATCTCTATGTCATCTATCGTATGACCTCCGAGAATAACTCCACCCGCTTCTGTGACTTTGTCAATCCCGCCCTGAAGTATGTCCGAGAGCATTTCTTTTGTGATATTGCAAGAATCGTAAGCCACAATATTCATCGCAGTTAAAACTCTTGCACCCATCGCGAAAATATCGCTCAGGCTGTTCGCAGCCGCTATGCAGCCGTATGTGTAGGGGTCGTCAACTACAGGAGTAATAAAATCGAGAGTCTGGACGATCGCAGTTTCTTCATTTATTCTATAAACACCGGCATCATCGCTTCCTTCGAAACCGATGAGTACATTCTCATTTTTCGGGAATTTCAATCCGCCGATTATTGTATTCAGGTCCTCCGGACTTACCTTCCCCGCTCAGCCTGCGGCTTTCACATGTCTGGTAAGCTTCGGATCTTCATAATTCGCGTTGATCTTTTTCATAGTTTACTTTCCGCCGGGTATTACATAAGTTTTTCTAGCGTTTATCTGAATAAGTCTGTTCTCCTCAACGATATAGCCTGAAAGTTTCCCACCGTAAACGCATCCGGTGTCAAGGTTCGTGACATTTTTCCCGAAAAACAGACCGAGCTTAGCCCAGTGTCCAAAATAGATGTGCTTTGTGCCGTAGTAACCGTCAAACCAGGGGAGATTAGTGTGAGAAAGTGTTCTGACCGAAACGAGGATTTCATGAGAATTATCCTTAAATGCTACTGAAGGGTCAAAACCTGCATGGACAAGAATAAAATCGTCAACGATCAGATAATACGGAAGCGACTGCATCCACTCCAGGTGTTCTTCGATCTCAAGTTTTCTGAAGTTGAAAGATGGAACAGAATTGTCATTAAAGGGATACGATTTAAGATACCAGTGTTCGTGATTGCCCATGATCGTTTTGACATTGAGCTGTTTTAAAAGGGAAATGCACTTGCCGGATTCGGGACCTCTGTTTATCACATCTCCGACCGAAAATATTCTGTCTTTACCTGCCGGATCGAACTTTTCAACCAGAGATTGAAGTTCTCCGTAACACCCGTGAATATCTCCGATTATCAGCGTTCTCATGATTAAATACAAAAAAAGCAGCTCAAGGCTGCTTTTTCTTAATTCTTTCCTGTTTCCGGTTCTAATTTTTTAATAAAATCCGACAACCTTGATTTTTTGTTCGAGGCATTGTTCTTTTTGATTATGCCTTTTGTAACCATTTTGTCAAGTACCGTCTGAGCCAGGACATAATTCTTTGAGGCTTCATCTTTTGTCTGAGAAGCTCTGACTTTTTTGATAACGGTCTTCATCATTGACCTGTAATGACGGTTATATGCGTTCTCGACTTTTGACTTCTTCAACCTTTTCGCGGTTGACTTATGATGGGGCATTTTTACTCCTTCCAGCTTTTTTTACCCTTGAACCAACGAGCGTGAAAATATAAGAAAGAAGATTTCAATTGTCAAGTGGAATTATGGCACCCTGCAAAATCGCAGTAAAATATCTTGCAAAAACACTTATTTTTATATACTTTTAGCTCTTTATTAATGACAGGAGGTCAAATTATGGAAAATTTCCTTATCTACAACGCAAATATACTCACTTTCGGTGCTAAACCGGCAAATATCAGGAACGGTGCAATTTATGTCGGCAGGGGTACCATACTCGAGTTCGGAACAGAAAAAGAAATGATGATGAAATATTCTACAGAACCAAATAAGGTCGACGCAAAAGGCAGGATCGTGATGCCGGGTTTCGTAGATTTCCACAATCATCTTTACAGCGGATTTTTTTCCAACATTCCTATGAATGTTAAAAAGACGGGCGGTTACAGCGAATTCATGGACGGATACTGGTGGCCTCTTGCACAGAAACTTTCTTCTGACGGCATATACTATTCAGCTGTTAAAGGTATAATCAATTCAATAAAATCAGGTGTGACAACTATATTCAACCTTCATTCAAGCCCGAGCTGCATAGACGAATCCCTTTACGATATTGCCGAAGCTTTCGAAGAACTTTCCATGAGAGGCGTTCTCGGTTACGAGATAAGCAACAGGAACGGTGCTGACGAAGCTGAAAGGATGTTTAAGATGAATGCGGAGTTTACCGAAGAATACAAGAACAACCCGCTCGTTACCGGCGTGATCGGACTTTATAATGCGAATCAGTCATCGGATTCAATGCTCAGAGCCGTCTCCAGATTCACAGAAAGAACACAGACCGGTGTAGTAGTCCATCTTTCTGAAACCGAGAATGAGGATGAGATATCGATCAAGAATTTTGATAAAAAATACTGCATAGACAGACTCTTTGACATCGGACTTCTGACCAAAAAGACCATACTTGCATCGACAAACTACATAGACGATACCGACATGGACATAATCAAAGAAGCCCGGTCGGGAATTGTACTGTCACCTTCTTCAGCTTATTACAAAGGTCTTGATTTCGCACCGATCGAAGATCTGATCGAAAGAGAGATACCTCTAGGTTTCGGTTCAGACGGCATCTATCATTCAGTAATGTCTGAAGCTTCTTTTGCCCACAGGATTTTAAGACAGAGACTGAAGGGATATAATTCAGGAAATGCCGAAATATCAGGAATACTCACAAAATCAAGTTTCAGACTTGCAAATAATTTCGTATCAAAATCCATCGGCGAGATCAAACCGGGCGCGGCGGCCGATCTTATATTTGTTGATTATCTGCCGGAAAACGAGATAACTCCCGAAAATTTCCATACACACCTGATCTTCGGTATTCTTCAGTCAAGGGTGGCGACATCGGTCATTAACGGCAATATAGTCATGAAAGACTTCGAGCTGGCAGGTATTGATGAGGCCGATCTTAACAGCAAATTCATAGAATACGCAAAAGAACTGAATACAAAGTAGGATCAGATGTACGATAAACTTCAGAAAATAAAAGACAAATTCGATGAACTGACAGCGAAACTTTCAGATCCCGAAGTTCATAAGGACAGAGATCAGATGAAAGATATCGGGAAAGAAAGATCCAGACTTGAAACGATCGTCGAAAAATATGAACAGCTTCTTAAGATAGATGATAATATCGCTCAGGCTAAAGAGCTTCTCAAAAATACCGATACCGAGATAGTAGAAATGGCAGAGGCTGAGATAGAAGAAATGACTCCCGTCAAGGAAGAGCTTACTGAGGAACTCAAGCTGCTTCTTGTTCCCAAAGATCCCAACGACAATAAAGATGTTTATCTTGAGATCAGAGCGGGAACGGGGGGTGACGAAGCCGGACTGTTCGCCTTCGATCTTTACAAAATGTATCAGAAATATGCAGAAAAGTCAGGATGGAAATTCGAGACGATAGATTTTAACGAAACCGGTCCGAATGTGCTCAAAGAAGCCGTGATCGAGGTTTCCGGTGATGAGGTTTACGGTAAACTCAAGTTCGAGTCCGGCGTCCACAGGGTCCAGAGAGTTCCTGCCACAGAAACTCAGGGCAGGGTTCATACTTCGGCAGCCTCCGTAGCGGTTCTGCCTCAGACGGAGATCGAAGAGATCGAGATCGCGGAAAAAGATCTCAAGATCGACACTTACCGTTCTCAGGGTGCAGGCGGGCAGCATGTGAACACTACTGATTCAGCGATCAGGATAACGCATCTTCCTACCGGTACTGTGGTGACATGCCAGAACGAGCGTTCACAGCTTAAGAACAGAAATTCTGCTATGAAAATTCTCGCATCAAGGCTTAAGGAAGATCAGATCCGGAAAGCAACGGAAAAGGAAACACAGGTACGGAAACTGCAGGTGGGTTCGGGAGACAGAAGCGCAAAGATAAGAACTTACAATTTTCCTCAGGGAAGAATGACCGACCACCGTATCGGTCTGACACTTTACAAGCTCGATTCCATAATGGCAGGAAACATCGATGAAATAATTGAAGCGCTCATACTTGAAGATAAAGCCGAAAAACTAAGAGCCGGAGTGTAAAATTTAATTATTTCGACGGGGCGAAACAGGTGCTAAAAATCCCGGAGCCTTCTATTGAAGATCTTAAGCAGGATATTTTACTACTCGATTCTGACTGTAATCATACTTGCCACTTTATATAATTTTCTTCAGAAAGCAATAATATCCCCGATACTTATTGACAATATAGTAAAGAAAATAGGGCCTGCCGTAAGAGCAGACAATTTTGATATTGAAAGCATCTCTCTCGGTCTTAACAGAATATATGTGAAGAACATCATTTATGAGAAAGAGAATGTGAGCGTGGTTCTTAAAGATTTTACGGCAGAGGTGTCAATAACCGAAACGCTTTCCGGTCTGATCAGATTTAAAGGGCTCATGATCAGAGCTCAGTCGGTAAAAATAGACGGATGCGATATAAGCATAAACCCGGAAATGAAGCCTTCAGGAAAAACCGACTGGGATTTCGATTTCGATGACTTCAGGCAGATTGTTTCCTTTCTGAACGAGAATGATTATGTGAAATCGATTGAGATCGGCAGCGTTAATTTGACCTATGTGTCCGATACGGGACTTGAACTGATCAGGAACATGAACGGAAAAGCCGAGTATTCAGAAAATGATGAAATTGTGATAGATCTCCGGGGTATGTTTCTAAATTCCGAAACAGAGAATGTTTTTCTTAAGGGAGTCATCGACAACAGCGATTATTCTGCCGATATTGATCTGAAGTTCGGAAGCGATGATCTGAGCGATTTCAGATCTCCGTTCGGCTTTTACAGAATAACCGACGGAAGGTATTCGGGAAATGCGAAACTGGAGATCAACAGGCGTTCAGAGGGTGAATTCTTTATGTCGGGCAATTTTAATCTGTCAGATCTTGACGCCGTTTTCAACAACAACATGCGTATTGAGGACGCAGGCATAGATATTTCGTATTTCAACGGAATGATATCACTGGCCGATCTTCAGGGGACGCTTAACGGACTGCCGTTCAGGGGAAAGGGCAGAATATTCAACATGATGTATCCAAACGGCGATATTTTTCTGGATTTCAGGAACCTTTCGGGTCAGGAGATCAAAAATGCTGTTATTATTACCGGAGCACCGGCCGTAATGGACAGGATCGTTATCGGCGACGATAATTCGCTCGAACTTCATGTGTCGGGCGAACTCTTAAAACCTTCGATCAGCTTTAAACTGAATTCAGGTTCAGCTCTTGTTTATGAAAATCAGATCAGCGACATTCATGCATCAGGGACTTTCAGATCAGGTGATATTATCATAAAAGAAGCCGGATTGAAGTCAGCAGATGTTATTCTAAGTTTAAGCGGAAATGTGAACAGAATATTCCTTCCCGACCGGAACTACAATATCGGGTTTAAAGGTACCGGAGCACTTTTCAAGAGCCTGAAATTTCTCAATTCAGCGTATCTGAAAGAACAGTCAACATTAATATCGGGAAATATAAACGGGGATTTTTCCGGTCTTCCCGAAATCAGAGCCCGAATAAACGCATACGACTTCAAGAACAGACAGGACGAGAAAACACTTACGGTTGACGCTTTTGTGAATAACGGAAAAACCGGAGTGTCAATATTCGACAGGGAAATGGCTCTTCTTGCCGAAGGAGAGTATGTTTTTACACCGGGACAGTACAGCCTGTCAGGCAAAAACTTTATGAGTTTTTATGAGCTGATCTACGGCAAAAAGATACTTCCTGACGAAAAAAATATTTATTTTAATATCAGCGGTGATTCGGATTATTTTGCCGTAAATGCCGGAAGCGACGACCCAAATTCAGTGTTCTTCGGTCAGCTCAATGCTAAATTCGATCTTAACCAGCCTGTGCTGCAGACATTTGTGAACTGGATGCCGAATGATAATAATTCTTATGCGAGACCTGCCAATTTCAGAATAATGAAGAACAACAGGATACTGTCACTGTCAGATATATATTTTGACTCAAAAAAAGTTGCAGGAAGCGTGACCCTGAATCTTCTAAACATGGCTCTCGCGGGTGAGATAGATGCTGAGAAAGTTGATTTCGGCAGTTTTTTCAGATTGGACAATCTTTCCACCAGAACTGATCTTTCCCTCAGAATGAAAGGTTTTCTTCCCGATGTCAGAACGGACATTTACATAAATGAAAATATACTCAAATACCGAGGCTACGGCGACAGTATCGCGATAGCAGGTGATGCCCACGCTGTTCTAGAAGGAAAAAATCTCGGTATCGAACGGTTAAAACTGTATAGCGGTCTTGAGAATATACTAAGTGTCGAAGGAGAAATTAAGGAATTTAAGAACATAGATATTTCTACAGAAGGCAAGATAAGTGCAGATATGTTCAATGTTTTTTTAAAGGACATTGATCTGACGGGAGATATTGACTACAAAGCTGAATTTACAGGGAACAGGACAGACATCAGGATCAGAAACTCGGTTATAAATGTCGAAAATGCCTCAGTGAATAAAGACAGAATAAATTCGGTTAAGATCAAAACATCCGAATTCGACAGCACCGGTGTTCTGGTAAATCAATTCAAGGTTGATGCAGGAAGATTTCTTAATCTTGACGCCGAAGGATTTCTTCCGTACGATGATTCCGACATATATATAACAGGTGAATTCTACGGGGACCTTCTCGGTTATCTGGCCTCAAAGACCTCTATTTTAACAAGAGCTACTTCGGAGTTCGAGGGGCGGTTCACTATAGACGGGAAATATAAAAAGCCGAAGATCAGGGATATGGAACTCTATATTCTTGACGGAAGAGTTATACCTAAAGGTTCTCCGGCGGGATTTAACAGTATCAGATCAAAAATCGTAGTTGACGAGAACTCGAATTTGAAAATAATCGATTTCAGCATGAATGCGGTAAATACAGGCGGACTCGTGAAGATCAGGAATGCTATTTCAGAGGAGGGATACGGTGATATCATTTTGCCCGGCGGGATCAATATGGGCAACCTCTCACTTTTATTCGATGACAGAGGTATAGATTTTCATGCCTTCAGGATGATGCTTCCCGACGATTACGGCAATTTTGTTCTAAAAGGGAAAAACGACGACAGATTCAGGATACACAAAAGAGATTCGAGGCTTGTAGCCGAAGGAAGAGGTATAGTAAGAGACGCAAAGATAACATTCCCTTTTCTGAAAACAGCCGGCCCCAAAAAGGAGATGAGCGACTTTTTGAAGAGTATTGAACTTGATGTAGAGCTCATCCCCGGATCAGGCAACTCGTATTTTTATAACCTCGACATGGAAGAAAAATCCATCTGGTCAAGGATCGTAAGATCTTTCAGGCGGCTTGATGATGATCTCAACAATGTGCTTGTAAATATTACACCCAACAATGAAGGTCTTATGCTTAAGATCCCGCTCGGAGATCCCAAAAAACTTGTACTTACAGGTGAACTTTCGGGAAGGAACGGAACCTGTAATTATTCTGCTTTCACATTCAGGGTCAATGAAGTATCGATCACTTTCGATGAAAATAAAAGTATTTTCGGGAAGACCGATCCTTACCTTAAGGCTTCGGGAAAGACGACCGTTAAAACAAAGGCGGATTCCACAGGTTTTTCAGGCTATGAGGACATTTATCTTAAGGTCGTCACTAAAGAGGACGGTGAGGTCGTGGATTCAGAAGGGGCGAGGATCAGCAATCTTTCGATCATTCTTACAGACCAGTACGGAAATCTATGGCTTGAGCAGGAAGGTAAACTATCGGAGATCGACACAAGGGGAACAATGATGGAAATGTTCAATGAAGCCGTTGATGCAAGAGTGCTGAGCCCGTTCATTTCGCCGATCGAGTCGGCGATCGGAAGGTTTCTCGGAGCGTCGGTCTCTATCCGTCCCACGATAAGCAGGAATTTCATTGACCGGGAGCTGGGTCTTCTCGAAGTACCCGAAAGTTACGCGGAATATTTTCTCGGAAGCGAGTTCTATATATCAAAATTTCTGACGGACAACCTCGCCCTCACCTGGAATTCGCAGTATATAGGATCGGAGGAGTATATCGAGATCACGGAAAGAGAATACGGTTATAAAAACAAGCTCAGCTTCGATTACAGGCTCAACAATTATGTTTTCACATCCGCAGGTTATCAGTACGATTCGATACAGGATGAATACGGCTACAATCTCGCTCTAACATACAGGTACAGGTTCTTCAATATTTCGGAACCATATAACTACATTAAAAATTTTCTGAGGCTGAAATGACTTTTTCTAAGAACTACACGATCATAATTAAAACTGAGTATTTGAATGAAAGGGGGGAGGCTGTAGCCGGGATCGAAGGCGTGAAGATCGTCTGTCCGGGACTTATTCCGGGAGAGGAAGCCGAAGTCAAGATACTCAAGTCAACCGAAAAGGTAGCGTTCTGTAAAATCGTAAACATGATCACTCACCATAGAGACAGGGAAGTTTCAAAGTGTCAAAACGAAAAGTGCGGAGTTTGTGAGCTGATCTTCATTTCATACGGCAGGCAGCTTAAGATAAAGATGGAAATGATCTCAGATATCTTCGGGAAAAGTATCGGAATTGAACCTTCTCAAAGGTTCGGATACAGAAATAAAGCTGTCATTCCAGTAGGAAGAAAGAGCGGAAGGATAGTTCTAGGTACCTTCAGGAAAAATTCACATGATATATCCGACTGGGAAAGCCCATGCCCGGTTCTGCCTGAAATTTTCAAAAGAACAGTAAAGCTTCTCAGGACTGCTCTATGGGATCTTTCAGACGAACTTCTTCCCTCACAGCTTTTCATGCGCGGGAGCGGAGATTTTTATCAGGCGGGGTTTATAGCAAAACATTCTTCTGATGAGCTGAAGAAAATACTCTCGGAACTGTCTTCAAAGGTGCCCGAGGTCAGATCAACATTCATTTCGCTTTCAGATAACACAAATTCCGTGCTCGTTAAAGATCCTGAATTTATCACAGGGGCAGATCATTGCGTTCTAAAAACATACAACGGCAGCTATAAAGTGTCACCCTCCGCATTTTTTCAGGCAAATATTGAAATACTCGATAAAATACTCAAAAAAATTGAAACGGTCATCGAAGATCATCAGGGAGCAAAAGTGCTCGACCTCTATTCAGGCTGCGGCGTTCTGTCAAACTTTCCCGGAATTGACCGTACCTGCGTCGAATCAAACTCGTCATCATTCGATCATGTCAAAGCCGATCCAGGCTCAAAATTCATCACCGCTGACACTTCAAGCGTAATCGCAGAAATAAATGAAGGCGGATACAAAATTATCATAGCCGATCCTCCGAGAAAAGGTATTGATCCCCAAACATTAAAGGCCATAGATGACTCCACAGCGGAAATTTTCATTTACCTCTCGTGCGAGCCGAAAACGCAGAAAAGAGATATTGACAGGCTCAAAAACTTTCAGATCTCAGAGATCACGGCCTACGATATGTTCCCAAATACTATTCACATAGAATCTCTCGCAATACTTAAGAGGAAAGAACAATGAGCCTGATAGAAATATTTTTGCTCGGCCTTGCCCTCTCCGCCGATGCCTTCGCGGTTTCGATAGCCGCCGGAATATGCTCGCCTCAGGTCAAAGCAGGCGACAAGCTGAAAATGTCAGCTTTCTTCGGCGTATTCCAGGGGATAATGCCGATCGCCGGATGGTACGCAGGTTTTCTTTTCATCAGTTACATGAGAGCTTTCGACCATTGGATAGCGATGGGACTTCTTTCATTTATCGGGATAAAGATGATAATCGAAAGCAGAAAGCCCGAAGACTGTAAAACTTTCTGCTATTTCGACCTCCGGCCTCTTTTTGTGATGGCCGTAGCAACAAGCATTGATGCCATGGCTGCCGGCCTGAGTATCCTCGTTCTCGGTGAACAGATAATGTTCCCGGCTCTTTTCATAGCAGCGATCACATTCATAGTATCCCTAGTCGGCGTAAACATCGGCAGGAAGGCCGGCAGAAAGCTGGGACAGAGCGCCGAACTTGTCGGCGGAATAGTATTGATACTGATCGGGGTGAAGATCGTTCTGGACGCGTATATCGGTCAATAACATCTAACTACAAAAGGAGATTAAATGCTAACAATAAAACAACATGTTTTGGTTAATGAACAAATCGAAGAATTTTACGAAAATGAGAACAATCCTCAAAAACAGGCTGATATCGCTGAGGAACTTTCAGAAGAGTATCCTGATTATAACACAGGATATATTCTCAAACTGATAATGTTGTCAAAAGATGATGATACTGAGAAATATAAAGCGGTATTAAGTTCGATTACAGATAAAAAAACTTTGAATCTTTCTCTCTCTTATCCTTATGATGTTTTAGATACTGATCAGCCCGGATTCAGTGAGGCAAAAGCGCAAATATTTACAAATTTCTTAAAGAAAAGAGCAGAATATCTTGAGTCTGATTATGCAAAATCTTTGAATAAAAATCTCTATCTGAAAGAACTGTTCGGAATATACGACGCTTTCAAAGATGCAGAAAACCTTCTGGAAATAACAAAAAAGCTTATTACTCAGGACTTTAACTATGTGCTCATAAAAAGGTACTTCGAAGGCAACGGTGAAGCACCTCACAGAAAGAAGATGAACGACTATTACAGAGAGTATCAGAAGGTGATGAGCGAATGGAATAATACCACAGAAGAAAAGATGGAAGTTTTTTCCAAAGTGTATAGTGAAATTAAATACAGCTCCGCTTCTTTAAAGATAACAGCAATTCAGGACTGGGAGAGATTTGCGAACAGCTACATCCCGAAACTTATCAGGGCGGAAAACAAGCTGAAATTCTATGAATTGCTCGCTGAAATGGTGCATAAAATCGGAGATAATCATAATAACTTGTCCTTCCCCGGAGATATTGAGAGAGAATTTTGTAATCCCGGATTAAGTCTGAGTTTCATTAAGGATAAATTTTTTGTCAGATCGGATCATGTTTATAAAGGCGTTAATATCAGTGCCGGTGATGAGCTTGTAAAGATAAATGATGTCGATACTGACGAGTATATTTAGGAGAATAAAAATAAATATCCTCTCGTAAAACATTACCATTTCTTACCCAAACTCAGTGCTTTTTACGGCTTGGCCAACGAACTGCTTTCATTCCAAAATAATCGGAAGTTAAAAGCGGATTTCAAAAAAACGGATAACTCTATCTATTCTGTCGAATTCTCTTCTGAAAATGAAAGCAAAAAACAAGAAAACACAACCGTAGCCGGTCAGAATAAAATGAAATTTGAAATGATTGAGAATGGTATTCTTTTGATCGAAATATCTGCTTTCTGGGGCGGAGATGTTTATGCGGACTTTATTGAGAATGTAAAGAAATACGATGCTTCCGAAATAAAAGGGATTATATTCGATGTAAGAAGGAATGCGGGCGGAAATTCAGGTTTCGGTGACAGAATATTCAGTCATTTTACAACTGAAGAAGTGAAAAATTATTTCATGACCTACACAAAAGTTCATATTCCGATCCACAGTCTTGACGGCATAGAAGACATTAAGCTTTTCGATCATGTGCTCATCAAGCCTTCGCAGGATATCATGATCAACTGTCCGGTTGCGGTGCTTACCACACCGTACACAGGTTCTGCCGCTGAGGGTTTCGTTTTTCTTTTTAAATACTATAAACGAGGCCGGATTATCGGGCTTCCCACATATGGATCAACAGGCAATCCTCTCTTCTCTTTGCTTAAAGGCGGCGGAACTTTGAGAGCAAACCTAAATATTTCACTGTATTATACATGTAAAGGAATCCAGCCGGACGATTATGTCGAAAAGACTATTACAGACCTGATGAACGGAAATGACCCTCAATTAAAGCAGGCGATTAAGTATTTAAATGAGTCTGTATGTTCCTGATTTGGAAAATCATGAACTGAAGATATTTGAGTATCAGGTGTCTGAAAGGTAGTCTCTCTCAGACTTAGTGAATTTTAAAATCCCGTCTTAATGGCGGGATTTTCTCCGGGAGCAGACTATACTATCTTGACAGAGAGAATAATGTCATTGATGTTTATGATTATTGATCTCAAGTTGCCAAATTAACACTAATTTAGACATTTTACTTGCCAAATTAACATAAATTTGTTAACTTTGCACTAAAAGGAGGTAATTATGCATTTCATCCGATATTATGAAAAAGACTTCGATAAATATTTAAAAAAGGGCAAAGTTGCGGTTATTTACGGTCCCAGACGGGTGGGTAAAACTACTTTGATAGAGAAATATCTCGAAAGCTATTCGGGCAAATATTATTTCGGTACGGGAGAGGATAGCGATCTTAAGCAGGTATTCGGATCTCAGAGTGTGAACACAATGAAGAATTTCTTTGGCGGATATGATCTGGTAGTGATAGATGAAGCACAGATGATTCCGGATGTAGGAATAGGATTAAAGATTCTCGTTGACCAGATAAAAGATATAAAGGTTATTGCAAGCGGTTCTTCTTCCTTTGACCTGTCCAATAAACTCGGCGAACCTCTTACCGGAAGAAAAATAACTCTGAAATTATATCCGGTTTCCGCACTCGAACTCAGCGAAAATATTGGCGGTATGGCGATCTATCAGAGACTTGAAGAAATGATGATTTACGGTACATATCCCGAAGTTCTGAATGCTGCAAATAATGACGAAAAGAAACAGCTGCTGACCGAATTAAGGGATTCATACCTTTATAAGGATATCATTCAGCTTGAAAATATACGGAATTCATCCAAAATAATGGATCTGCTTGTCCTTCTGTCGTTTCAGATAGGCAAAGAAGTGTCTTTAAACGAGCTGAGCAATTCCCTTGATCTGGCGAAACAAACGGTAGAAAAATATCTGGATCTGCTTGAAAAGACTTTTGTGATCAAAAAGATCCGCGGATTTTCGAGGAACCTGCGCAAGGAAGTTTCTAAGACTGCGAGATATTATTTTCTGGATAATGGCGTACTCAACTCGATCGGCAACACTTATAATCCCTTAAATTTGAGAAAAGATACCGGAGCACTATGGGAAAACTATCTGTTCTCGGAAAGGCTGAAGCAGCAGCAGTATCATAACATTTACAGCAATAATTACTTTTGGCGCACTTACGATATGCAGGAAATTGATTTCGTTGAAGAAAGAGACGGAAAACTATTCGGTTATGAATTTAAATTCAGCCCCAAAAATATCAAAGCTCCAAAAGCGTGGAGTGAGAATTATCCCGACTCCGAATTCACACAGATAAATAAAGAGAATTTTATGGATTTTATAATGTAGTCGGGGGCATTACACAATTTTTTATCCCGAAATTTCTTGACTTTTCATGAAAATTTCCTTATATTTAAGTAAGGAAATGATAAAAAAGTAAGGAAATAAAATGTCAACAGCTACCATAACTACAAAAGGACAGATAACGATCCCTAAAAAAGTAAGGGATGATCTTCATTTGAATACCGGAGATATTATAGAGAT
>JAFGUL010000185.1 GCA_016938535.1 Candidatus Delongbacteria bacterium | reverse complement strand
CGAACAAAAATAAAAAATTTATCGTATAAAGCAAAAACAAACTATAAAACAGGAGAAAACCATGAAATTACTTAAGAACCTCACACTGGCGACAGTTTTTATCCTGATCGGTGTCCTACTGACAGCAAGATTCGAGTTCACCGACAGAGCATCAGCGGCAGACACAGTTTCCGGACCTTATGAAGGTTTACCGGAGATCTATGAATCAACTGAAGGTCATTCGAGATTCGCTGTGATAGCTAAAAATGTTATGCCCGCGGTAGTCAACATCAAAACCGAAAGGAGCATTGAGTACAATTACACATCGCCCTTCGACAGGTTTTTTGAATCGGACCCTTTCTTTGACGATTTTTTCGGCAGAAGACAGCAGAAGCAGCAGCCGAAGACTAGAAAGCAGATCCAGAGAGGAGAGGGATCAGGATTCATCTATACTACCGACGGTTATATTATGACTAACAATCATGTGGTCGAAAAAGCTGATAAGATCATAGTAAGATTGAGCACGGGAGAAGAAGTAGAGGCCAAAATAATAGGAACGGATCCCGAAACTGACCTGGCTGTGATCAAGATCGACAAAAAATTCGATGAAGATAAGATCGCAAAGATAGGAAATTCAGATGACCTATGGGTCGGAGACTGGGTCATAGCGATCGGTTCTCCGTACAGCCTTGAACAGACAGTAACTGTAGGAGTTGTCAGCGCAAAGGACAGATCGGGACTGGGAATATACAAAGGCCCAGTATTCCAGGATTTTATTCAGACCGATGCTGCCATAAACCCGGGTAACAGCGGAGGTCCGTTATTGAGCATACAGGGATACGTTGTAGGAATAAACGCGGCAGTGAACGCCCAGGCTCAGGGCATCGGATTCGCAATTCCAATTAATATGGCAAAAAAGATAGCGGAAAATCTTAGGTCCGACGGTATAGTAAAAAGAGCGTACCTCGGTATAATGCCTAAAGAGATCACTTCAGCAGAAAAAGAGGTACTCGGTCTGAAAAAAGATCAGGAAGGAGTTCTTATAGCGACGGTAGAAAAAGATACTCCTGCGGAAGAATACGGTTTCAAAGCGGACGATGTTATTATTGAAATGAACGGTAAGAAAATAAAAAACCTTGAACAGTTCAGATTCGATCTGGCGTCGTTTGACCCGGGCAAAAAGATCGATTTCAAAGTTCTGAGACAGGGTAAGGAAAAGTCCATAAC
Organism: Candidatus Delongbacteria bacterium; assembly: GCA_016938535.1. The sequence goes on along the minus strand of JAFGUL010000185.1, from coordinate 1,996 downwards.
CGTCAAGCTCGGTGACAGATCGACACTTTTGGCTGCGAGCGATCCTGCTGAACAGGATGATAAGCCTGAAGAATATCTCGGGCTCAAAGTTGAAGAACTAAACGATGCGAACAAAAAAAAGTTTAATATTTCTGTTGATAATGGCGTAATTGTAACCGATATTGATGATGAGTCCGTTCTGTTGGGGAAACTTCAGGCGGGGGATGTTATAAACAAGATAATAGTTTCAGGTGTTCATTTTGAAATAGCAAGCGTGGACGATCTTAAGAAAGCTGCTGCCGAAGTTAAGGACGGGAAAGACAGTTACATAGTCAAATTCGTCAGGAACGGCAGGAACGACTATGTTCTTGTAACACCTTAGGATAGTATCTGCGCTTGAAAATTCGGGAGGGGGTTTTGGGCGCAAATAACTCTAATACAGGACCGGTAAGGTCGAACCAGCTTTTAGATAAATATCTTCAGGAGATAGGGGAGGAGGACCTCCTCACTCCCGAAGAGGAAATAGAACTTTCCAGAAAAATGCATGAGGAAGGTCCGGACAAGGACAAGCTGCTTGAGAAACTTGTAAGAGCCAATCTTCGTTTTGTAGTTTCGGTCGCTAAGCAGTATCAGAATCAGGGAATGAGCCTGATAGACCTTATCAATGAGGGCAATATGGGGCTGATAAAGGCCGCCCACAGATTCGACGAGACAAAAGGATTTAAATTTATTTCATACGCGGTATGGTGGATCAGGCAGGCCATTCTCCAGGCTCTGGCAGAGCAGTCCAGGGTCGTAAGACTCCCTTTAAACAAGGTCGGCGCTCTGAGCAAGATCACCAGAACAATGACCAGCCTCGAGAAAAAGTTCGAGAGGGAACCGACACCCGAAGAGATCGCTACTGTCCTCGAGACGACCGAGCTTGAAGTAACCGATACGCTTAAAATATCGGGTAAACATCTGTCGATCGATGCCGAATTTTCACCTGGAGAGGACAACAGGCTACTTGATGTGCTCAGAGAGGATAAGCTCCCTTCACCGGACAAACAGCTTTTTGACGATTCATTGAGAGAGGAAATAGATATAGCTCTAAAGTCCCTTACAGATAAAGAAAAAGAAGTGATAATGCTCTACTTTGGTATTGATCAGGATCAGCCCATGACGCTGGAAGAGATAGGGGCGAAATTCGGACTTACCAGGGAAAGGGTCCGCCAGATAAAGGAAAAAGCGATCAGACGGCTAAGACACACTTCAAGATCAAAGGCGCTCAGGGCTTATCTGGGATAAACTTCAGGAGGATAATATGGGATTTTTTACGCAGAAAAGGCAGATCGACACCGTATCTCTTATATCGGTGACAGCTGCTTCTGTTTTCATTACTTTCTTAAGCATGTGGCTGTATTATAACGGCAAGCTGAGCAAGATGCAGTCAAGTTATGAAACAAAGGTCGAGATATTTAAAAATCAGATCGAGACGATCAAGAACAAAAATACAGAACTTCAGGCAAAACTTGATAAAGTCAGGGAAGTTATGGGAACAGACGGAGATAATGTTCCTGAACCCGTGCAAGACGATACTCAGAAATAATCATATTGCGAAAGATTAATTCTTTTCTTAACTTTTTGGAGTTATAAATCTATTCAGAATGAAGAAGTACAGTAGATTTTTGAAGGATGGCAAAATTCAAATTGAATCAATATTAATGTCGCTAAATTCATGGCTCGGATTTATCGGAAAAGGAAAGTATAAACGACTGATCAATGGCGTTTTAGACAAAATCAAGTTTAAGCAGCAGGATAAGAATTCCGAATTCACATTCTGCGTTTGAACGGCGGATTTTTTTATGCCTGTCGTCTTGAAGATTGCGTATTGAAAGTTAAATTTACAGAAATATTCCAGAAATAAATACTTGACATTAGGCATATAATATTGTAAATTAAATATTGAAAGTTAAAATTACATAAAAATAAAGAGTGATAAAAATGATTAAAAGAGAATTGGAAATTAAGTTAAGGG
>JAFGUL010000184.1 GCA_016938535.1 Candidatus Delongbacteria bacterium | reverse complement strand
AAACGAACTCCCTTGCGAGGAACTTAACGGAGAAGAAATGTGCGAAGTTAAGCTGATCTCATGCACGCCTGATCCTGATATGGAAATAGCAAAAACAGCTATAGCATCTCACCTGATCATCAGCTATGAAAAGGCTGAGTGCATCGTAAACGGACTTGATAGGGAAAAGTTAAAAGAACTGATAACGAAGACGCTCAAATACAGGATGCCATACGACACCGTTAAAAGGTATTACGAATTTGCAGAGGCCTCCTACGAAGTTGTGGTCAGTTCATCCAACTACGCACAGCTTAAAAGGCACAGACCAGCTTCGATGCTTCCCGGACCCTATGATATTTCACTAGGGGTTACATTGCCAGAGAACATTAAAGCAGTAGGAATGGAAAACAGATTCAATGAAGTTATAGAAAAAACTAATAATCTGTATTCGAAGATGAAGGAGATCATACCTTACCATTCTCAATACATCCTGACGAATGCCCACAGAAGGAAAGTTATCCTCAAAATGAATTTTAGAGAATTGTATCACTTTATGAGCCTTAGACTTGATGAACACGCTCAGTGGGACATTAGAAATACCGCAGAGCTCATGTTGAAAGAATTATCCGTAAAAGCACCATTTTCATCTTTAATGATGTGCGGAAAAAGCTGTTTCAGGTCAAAAAATGAAGAAGTATTCGGGTAGTCTGCTTGTTATCAGTCTATGAGCATCGGATTGTAGCTTTCATCAGCTAGCCATTCATTAACCCTTTCGCCGTAGTTATTCCTGTTAAGGTCTTTATCTGTGAGGAGAAGGTAGGTTTTATAATCTTCTGTCGCTTTTTTTAGCATTTCAAGTTTTCTGTAAGTTATGCTTCTGTTGTAGTAGAATTCAGGAACAAGTTCTTTAAGATATATTGCTTTTGAATATTCTTCCGCCGATCTTTCATAATTACCCATCAGATAATAGATTATTCCGCGGTTGAAGTAAGAGTAAGAATTTTTCGGGTTCAGGCTTACGGCCTTATCGAAATCCTTTAAGGATTCATCGTATTTGCCCTGTTTTCTCAAAAGAGTCGCTCTGAGGAAATATGGTTTATAGAAATTCTGATCTCTGAGGATCGCCTGCCTGAATTTCTCAAGAGCTTCGGAATTTTTTTTAAGGTCAGCATAAACTGAACCGAGGACGCAGTAGGCATCTGAATAATCCGGATTTATGGCTATAGCTTTTTCAAGTTCCTTTATTGCTGTGGCATACTGCTTTTGAATATAGTAAACCTGTCCTCTCTTTGAATATAGGGAAGGATAGTTCAGCGGATCGAGATTAAGCAGCTTTGTAAGTATAATAAGGAGATCTGAATAAGCTTCTATTCCTATCATGGTGTCAGCCAGTCCGAGATAGGCAGCCTCATATTTTACATCAAGATCGATCGCCACGAGATAATAGTCAAGTTTCAAACCCTCTATCTCCGCAAGATAAGCTTTGTTAGCCCATTCAGTCGCTTCAAGTTTGTTCGCAAGGATCAGGATCGATTCTTCAGATATTCTCGATGTCGTTCTCTGGATCGATTTTATCTCTTCAAAAAGCTTCCGGAGCCGTTCATGTTCTGCGATCAGTCTGAATCTGAAAGGATTATCGATTTTTGCATCAAGAAGGATCCTGTTAACAAGTTCGATCTGCAGTTCGGATGTAATGTGAGAAACATAAGCGGGATAACCGTCCACATTTTCCTCTCCTTCACGATAAACAAAGATCTCCATGTGATTGGTAAGATATTTTGAAATTTGATCCTTTTCCATTTTCTCGTTTAAAAGAGAATCGTTCTTTTCAAGATAAGAACCTGCAACCTTGAGCATTTCATTTATTGCATCATATTTTGCGATCAATGCAGCCTGCTCGGTTGTAATTCCGGGATCAATATAGCATATTCCGCTTGTCCTTATCTTTATGACATCCCCATTCCTTTCAACACTTTCTGAGGCAAGCGAAACTGTCGAGAACACAATAAATGCCGCAATCAGAATAACTCTACAAAAACTGTTCATATACTATCTCACAACTGTTCAACTTAATAAATTTAACAAACATACGCAAAATATTCAAAAAAAACACTAAATACAAGTAATTTCTTTTAAAAATACTACCTCCGGATTTTTACTGTTATTTTGACAGCTACGAATAAAACTGCTTCTGAAAAAACTATTGAAGCTCCCGAAGGAATATTCATGTAGAAAGATATGAACAGACCCGAAACTGCCGAAACAAGTCCGATCAGGATCGAAAGCAGCATAATGTTCTTGAATTTTCTCGTCAGCAGTAATGCTGTGTTCTGAGGGATCGTAAGCAGAGATATTATCAGGATGATTCCTGCTATCCTGATATTTATTACAACGACCAGAGCTACAAGTGCAAGCATAAGATAAGTTACTGCAGCTGTATTAACACCCTGGATTTCAGCATATTCCTCGTCGAAAGCGGTTACGAGTATTTCTCTGTAGAAAAAAACAGCTCCGATAACTGAAACAGATGTTATCCCGAGGGAAAAAAGAACTTCATTTTTACTTACAGTGAGTATATTTCCGAATAAATACGAAGAAAGGTCGGGCGCGTATCCTGGAGTCAGATGTATAAGAATGATACCCGTTGCCATACCCATGGCAAGAAAAATACCGATAGAGGAGTCCTCTCTGACCTTTGCCCTTGTAGTCAAGAATTTAATTCCGAAAGCACTGAGTACTCCGAAAAAAGCGGCTGCCAGTACCGGGTTTATGCCCAGAAAATATCCCAGACCAATTCCGCCGAAGGAAGCATGAGTGATGCCGTCTGAAATGAAAACTATCCTTTTAGAGACGATATATGTACCGATGATCCCGCATGAAACACTTGCGAGTAATGCAACTAAAAGTGCTCTCTGGAAGAAATCATAAGAAAGGATATCGATCATTTTTTAACTCCGTGATCCTGCAGAACTCTGTGGGGCACCGGGCCGTGAGCAATGAGTTCGACGGGACATGAATATTTGTCAAGGATCTCAGTGCTGATTTCGTTTCCCGGATGATAATGAAGTGTTTTATTCACGCACGCTATATTTTTCACATAGGTTGATATAACGCCTGTATCATGTGAGACCATTATTATAGCTCTTTCCTTGTTAATCTCGAGCAGAAGGCTGTAAAGGTCTTTTGAAAAGCTTTCATCGGTGAAAGCTGTCGGTTCATCAAGGATCAGAAGGTCGGGGTCAGTCACTATCGCCCTCGACAGAAGCACTCTCTGTATCTGACCGCCCGAAAGTTCGCCGTATGGAGTATCCGCATAACTTGATAGTCCGAACTTTTCGATGATCGATTCAGCTTTTAGGATCTGAGGCCGGCTGAATCTTCTCAGGAACTTCTTTTCTCTCATGAGCCCGGAAAGAACTACATCTTTAACGCTGATAGGAAATTTCACATCATTGAGATTGAACTGGGGCAGATATCCGAATTTGATCTTTTTTTCATATATAACATGACCTGAAACAGGTTTTAGAAGGCCGAGTATTACCTTCATGATCGTTGATTTGCCGCCGCCGTTGGGTCCTATAACTCCGAGAAAATCCCTGCCGAAAACTTCAAGGCTGACATCTTTGACTACAACTTCTCCTCCGTAGCCGGCGGAAACATTTTTGAGTTCAAGAAGTTTATCCGTCATTTTTCCTCGAATTGCAGAGTTCTTGCTATAATTATCATGTTGTTGAGCCATTCTTCCGATAGAGGATCGAGCTGAAGTACCTTTCCGCCGATCTCTTCAGCAATTGACTTCGCCATTCTCGAATCGAACTGCTTTTGTATGAACACCGTTTTGATCCCGTTTTCCCTTGCCGTATCGATCACTTTTTTTATCTGAGAAGGCGATGGTTCCTTTCCGTCAATTTCAACGGGTATCTCTTCAAGATCATAATCTCTGGCAAAATATCCGAGAGCAGGATGATAAATGATAAATTTTCTGTTCTTAAGACCGGACAATATCGTTTTTATCTGCATATCAAGCTTATCCAGATCTTTAAGGAAATCTTCAAGATTGTCCTTATAGAACTGCTCGTTTGCAGGGTCTGTCTCCGAAATAAATCTGAAGGTGTTTTGAGCTATGATCTTAACTTCACTGACAGACATCCATATATGCGGGTCAACACCTTTGTGCTCATGGGCATCTTCCTCATGTGCGTGATTTTGATGCTGATCGTCACCGTCCTCATCTAATTCGATATAATCGGCACCCACAGTAGTATTAAAAACTTTCAGATCTTTTTTTACTGAGATGAATTTATCCATCCACGCTTTTTCGAACTCAACTTCACCTATGATCAAATATGCTTCCGATCCCGCAAGTTTTGCAAGAATAGAAGGTGCGGGCTCAAAAGTGTGCGGACTTACTCCGGGAGGAAGAAGTACATTTATCTCGAATTTATCTCCGGTTATCCTTTCAGTAAAATATTTCTGAGGCAGAATACTTACAGATAAGACCGGTTTTGAGTCGCCTGATTTCCCTGTGCATCCTGAAAACATCAGAGTTAAAACGAATGCGGTAAATAATAGTTTTTTCAAAAAGGCCTCCGGTATTATAACAGGCATAATATAGCTTTAAAAATGAGAAATCGCAAGAAATATTATTTTATGTATGAATAATAATTACATTTAAGATTGCCGTTATACAGCTTTCGCTTTTTGTCCGCTCTTCCAAAAAGTTCCTGAAAATGGGGGTGAGCAGTTATAAGATTGCATGAAAGGGTTTTATTTTTCTTTAAAAGGCTCCTCAAGTATCCGTAAATGACTTCACTTTCTTTAATGTCACCGAGTCTTTCACCGTATGGCGGATTTGTTATAATGCAGGCTGAATTGTCTTTAAGTTCTAGATTTGAGATGTCGGAATTTTCAAATCGGATCAGTTTTTCCACTTCAGCATTTTCCGCATTGAGTTTTGCCTTCCCAAGAACTTTTGTATCTATGTCATAGCCGAATATTTCAGGTTTGTCGTATTGTCTGATCAGATCCATCGCCTCGTTCCCCGCCGTATTCCATATTTCCCTGCTTAAAAAATTCCATTTCATGGAAAGAAAGTGCCTGTTCAGACCCGGAGCCATGTTAATTTTTATCATCGCCGCTTCTATTGGAATTGTACCTGATCCGCAGAAAGGATCAATTAAAGGCACATCACCTCTCCAGCCGGATAAGAGTATAAGTCCCGCGGCGAGAGTTTCTTTTAGCGGCGCTTCTCCTGTTCCTTCCCTGTATCCCCGTTTGAAAAGTGCGTCACCCGAAGTATTCAGCATTATTCTGGCTTTGTCGTTCTCGATCTCGATCTCGACGGGGAAGAGCACTCCGTCCTCGATGATCTCAGATTTTCCGGTCTTTTCCATCAACCTGTCTATTATGGCCTTTTTAGTCATTGACTGAGCTACCGGTACAGAATGGATCTTCGAGTTCTTCGATCGGCCTTTGACCAGTATTTTACCTCTGTCGTTTATGATGTTTTCCCATTCGATCGACTTTACACCTTCAAAAAGTTCGTCAAAATCACCGGCAGGGAATTCTTTTAGAACAATGTGAACCCTGTCTGCAGTTCGAAAGAAAATATTTGCTCTCGCGATTCCCGAATCATCCGAATGAAAATATACTCTTCCATTTTCAGTTGCGCTGATCTCATATCCGAGCCTGACAACTTCCTTTTTAAGAACAGATTCCATACCGAATGTGCATGTCGCGGCTAAAAGGAAACTCATTTATGGATCTTTCCGAGAATGAATGTCAGAATAAGGCATAAAAGTAATGAAACTCCGGCAATTATGAAAGACATATTATGATTTCCGGTCTCTGCAAGAAGATATTGTGAAAGTCTGCTGAAGATAGAACCGCCCAGGCCCCATGCAGACATCAGAACGCCGAAGTTCACTCCGAAGTTCTTCATGCCCCAGAAACCTTTTGTGAATGACGGGAATATTGAAAGATTGGTACCGTAATTGAAGCCGATGAAGGTCGCGAGGAGCACGACAAGGAGAGCGGGCGAGTCGTTTGAAGCCACGGGTATTGATATGAACATTAATGAAGCCTGGAATATCAGGATTATCGATAATGTCAGGATCCTTCCGATCTTGTCGGAAACCAGTCCGGCTATGATCCTTCCGCCGGCATTACCGATCGCCATAATCGCAACCGCGATAAATGCCGATTCCCCCATGCTTTTTTTAGCCATTCCGGAAATGCTTCCGATGACCATGAGTCCTGCTCCTGAACTGATGAAGAATATCAGCCACATAAGGTAAAAAGTAGGTGTCTTGAGCATGTATGCCGCATTATGATTATCAACGGTATTACTGTTCTTAAGCTTCATGCCTGCTTTTCTGTCGAAAGCGACATACCCTTCGGGAGGATTCCTTAAAAAAAGCGCTGCACCGCTCACGATCACAATAAAAGCGATCCCGAATATCAGCATTGCACTCTGCAGACCGTAGTTATTAACAAGAAAAGTTGCAAGAGGTGCGATATAAACAGGAGCAAGCCCGAAACCTGAAACGACTATGCCTGCGATCAGACCTGATTTTGAAGAAGCAAACCATTTGAGCGCAGGAGGAGTGGCGGATGAATAGCCGAAGCCGATCCCTGTACCTGCAAGCAGACCGAATCCAAGTACCCACATGAAATAACTTGTCGTGAAGGAAATCAGAATAAATCCCGAACCTACAAGAAGTCCCCCGATAAAAGCAGTGACGGCAGGTCCTTTTTTATCCTGAAGTTTACCTGCAAGGATCATCGAGAAAGCAAAAGCGAGTATGCAGACAGCATAAGGGTCGTTAAGAGAAGCTTCGTTCCATTTAAAACTTCCTTCTGCTCCGGATTGGACAGATTTCTGAATACTGTCTTTGAATATACTCCATGTGTAAAGAATTCCGAGAGCCAGGTTTATCAGAAGTCCTGCCGATGCCATCACCCAACCTCTGTTCTTTATTGTTTCCGCGGTCATACTATCTCCATTGTTTTACATTTTAAAAAGCGGGGAATAATAACAAATAGGGCAGTTAAAGTCAACTGCAGATTGTCCGTGTTTCTTTCAGGAGGTTTTTCAATTTCGGTGCAGTAAGCTGAAGAAGATCAAGAACTTTGGGATCGTCAATTATTTGACTGCAGACAACGATACCGTTATTCAAAAGGGTTTGTTTCTGTGCTTTTGTGAGATTGCTTAAGACGGTTACCGGATAAATTCTGTTTCTGTCTATCAGATCTTTTAAGCCGTTATCGGAAGGATAGTCCCAGCCGAGAAGGTGAAGTCCTGCGCATTTTCCGTAAGAAATCGAATCAGGTGAAAATCTTGTATTCGTAGCTACCATTCCGTGAAAAATATATCTGTCGTAATCACCGGAAAATTCTCTTTTTTTTATAATGTCATCAACCCGGGACCGGACATAAAGAGGAACCTGAACGCTGACTGTCTTATCTGAGCTTACGCCGTACTTACATTCTACAATATACTGGTCTCTTTCTTTTGTGGCTATCACATCAACTTCATGCGTAACGCAAAAACCGTCAACTACAATTCCAACTTCAGTTTTATAACCCTGCTTCTCGAGTATTTTACCAATAAAGCTTTCAAAAGGATAGCCGGTGGGGCCGAGTTCCATAATAGCCTGTTTAAGCTTATATTTAGCCGCTGTGTGATTTTTTCTTTTCTTCAGGATCGAGAAGGCCTCAGAATATATTTGCCTTGTAGTAATCCCGTTAAAAAGTTTTATACTGATCTCTTTTATTATTTCAGGAATAAGCAGGCTGTCAGCACCGGCGTTCGTGAGTGATCTCTCCAGTTTTTCCGATGAGAATTCTTCAGTTTCACCGTTGGATTTCTTTACCAGCATTTACTTATCTCCCGGGAACGGCTTTTGGTTTCTTTGAGGTCAGTAATTTTCTTTTGAGGAATTGTTTTGAGTATCTTTATATACGATGTTACCGTTCTTGAGGTAATCCTGATATTGAGTGCTCTTAAGGTTCAGAACAGCTGTATCGATTTTGCGGACATATCTGTCAGGGGAGACAGTTACATGAGTAAACTTGAAGCCGTTCATAATATCTTTTCTCAGAGCAACATGGAACTTTCCGTTCTCTATGACAAGATCGTTTATAGTTTCGTTGAAGGTCATTACTGATTCCAGCTTTTCATCATTAAGTTTGAATATAGTTTTTCTGGTAATAACATAGATATCTTCAGCGTCGGCGATTATTCTGAAAAAATCCTTCAGATATGCAATTTCACTTCCGTTCAGGAAAAGTCTGCTACGGTCTGAGTAAATTTCATTTCCGTTGCTCAGGTATCTGTCATTTTCATAAAAATACTTTACATTACCGCTCTCTTCAGAGGCTCTGAAAAACCCCAGATCGTTCATGGACGCAGAATAAACACAACTTAAAATTGTGATCATGATCAAAATAAATACGGTCTTTCTCAACAACGGCTCCTTTTTTTTGTGAATTTGTGCCTGATTTTATATGTTTATTTTAGTTTATCCCTTATTTTTCGGAGGGACTGGCATATATAAATTTATTAGAGCATAAAAGCAAACATTATTTTTATGAAAATTATGCTCGGATATTCAGATACATTCAACTTTAAGTTTTGTGATTTCACATAGAATAATCGAGAGTTTCATTTTTAAATCTTTATTAGAAATTCTGCATAATTGTCCGTTGTAACCGTCATGAACTCATAATCGGGGTAAGCCGCAGCGAAAGTCTTTGATAAAGAACCTGATTTCAAAGGGTTCCATTTGAACTCGTAGGCATAATACTTGTCGTACTGAGTCTCTATATAATCAATTTCCTGTTGCTGAGTGGTTCTCCAAAAAAATCTTTCCCTTGCGCTTGATTTCAAACTCAGAAGTTTCAGCCTTTCGCTGATTAAGTAATTTTCCCATAACGCGCCTTTATCCGTTCTTTTTGCAAGCGGCCTGTAATCCGAAATAACCGCATTTCTGATTCCGTTATCATAAAAATATATTTTCTTTCCTTTCTTAATCTCATTCCTGACATTTTTATTGAGCGCGGGCAGCCTAAAAATGATATATGTTTTTTCAAGCAGATCAATATATTTTTCAACCGTTTTCTTGTCTGACTCAACCAGTCCGGCAATTTCGGAATATGATACTTCGCTTCCGATCTGAAGAGCCAAAGCTTTCAATATTTTTTCCAATAGAACGGGTTTATTTATCTGTTCAAGCATAAGTAGGTCTTTGTATAAATAACTTCCGGCAAGGAGTTTAAGGTGTTCTTCCGCATCTTCAGGATTTGAGACAATGTCAGGATATGATCCGAATATGAGACGGTTCTCAAGATTTCGTTTTTCTTCCACAGGTCCGGAATTATTAACTAACTCACCGTAAGAAAGAGGGAAGAGGTGAAATTCGTATTTCCTGCCCGTAAGAGGCTCGTTTAAATTATTCATAAGCTCGAATGAAGATGAGCCTGAAGCGATAACCTGCACATCTTTGAAATTATCCACAATAAGCTTTAAAACAGTACCGATGTTGTTTATTTTTTGTGCTTCGTCAAAAAATACTATCTTATGATCGCGGATGATACCTTTCAGCTTAGCTATGGTTAACTGATAAAGAATATCATTAGTGTCGGCTTCGTCACCGTTGAAAAATAAGATCTTTTCTTTTCTCGAATCCAATATGTTTTTTATCAGAGTAGTTTTACCTGTCTGTCTCGCGCCTATGACTATAATAGCCTTATTCTTGAAAAATTTATTTTCTATCTGTTCCTGAATATCTCTATTTATCATTGTCCGCTCCTAATAAATGCCTAACACAAGGTAATGTAACAAAGAAATAGTAAAAAAGCAAGCAAAACATAATGAAAAGGGATTTGAATCCCCGAAAAAACATAATACAAAGGGATTACAATCCCCGAATATTATAATAAAAAGGGGATTTGAGCTTGATTGTTTACTGTGACCAGCCATTGAAAGATATTACTAGCCATGATAGCAATACCCAATATATAGAAAAAATTATAGTAGCTAAAATAAACCAGCTGAATTTAATGTATTTCCTTCCGTAATGATCGGTATTTATATTAATTTTGAAAATTTCTATAATTTTAATGTTTTTTAGATGTTTTCTGTAATAAACTACGAATAATACTACATAGTAAATCAAGAGTAAAGAAGGGAAAATGAAAAATTTAAGAAATTCAGTGTCGTTAGGATGGTAAGGGTTATTAAAAAGATCATCACTTATTACATTCTTACTGAAATTAAGGTAAATAACCGTAATGAATGTTAATATTATTCTCTGTATATCCCATTTTAGATTATCTTTCTCCTTTTTGTTATAAAGGATTAATCCACACCAAATGCTACCTATAGTTTGTAAGACAATATAAAGGATGCACAAAAAAGGAATTGTTAAAAATATTATACCGAATATTGGCAATACGCCTCCATTGTTTTAATTTTGTGCAATTGCACCAATACCTAAAAAACCAACAACGACGAACATCCACAATGTAGTAGCCATAGATAAGCATAAAAGATAAATGCTAAACTGTCTCCATTCTCTTACCGAAGAACCCTTAGCTTTTTCATCAATGTTACTTTTTTTTTGATTATAATAACTTGGATTGAGTTTAAATAAAAGTAATTTAATGGTATGGTAAATAAAAATTAGGATGGAATATGAAAGTACACTTAAGGGATAAATGATAGGGTAAGAAATATCATTCAAAAAATTTCCAGTATATGAGTAAGATTCGTAGAATACGGATTGAACTAAAAATGGATACATAGTCATGAAAGATATTGTGAGAAGAAACACAATAACAACCTGAATATCCCAAAAAAGATATTTACCAAGATATACTTTGTTAAGAATTATTCTTCGTATGCACATTCCTGTTCTTATTAGTATGAAAGGAATGGATGTGAATGATATGAATAAAAATGATATTCCGAACAATCCCACATTCTACTCCATCAAACTCTTAACTTCGCTCTTCGTCAAAAATCTATACTCACCTTCTTTAAGATTGCCGAGGGTGAGATCGTTTATGCGTATTCTTTGGAGACTGACGACCGTATTGCCGACCTTCTGAAGCATTTTTCTGATCTGCCTGTTTCTGCCCTCGCTGAGCACAATGCTGATCTTGGTAAGTTCGATCCTTTTCACTTTTGCGGGTGAAGTTTTTTTGCCCTCGATCATGATGCCTTTCTGAAACCGTTCGATCATGGTTCTTGTGACAGTTTCTTCGGTCGTGACGATATATTCCTTTTCCTTTTCGAATGAAGGATGCATAAGCTTATACGCAAAATCGCCGTCATTGGTCATAAGCAGTAATCCGGATGAATCTTTGTCGAGTCTGCCGACCGGATAAACCCGTGCCTTGATCTTTTTTAAGAGGTCTGTCACGAGCGGGGAAGAGGAGTCGGTCTGTTTTAGCGATGTGATGTATCCGGCAGGCTTGTTGAGCATAATATAGATGTATTCCGACTTGACCGCTTCCACTTTAGACTCGTTCACTTCCACTTTATCTTTTTCGGGATCGATCTTAGTTCCGAGCTGAGTGACCGTTTCGCCGTTTACCTTGACGAGTCCGTCACTTATGAATTCCTCACATTTCCTTCGTGAAGCTATGCCTTTATCGGCGAGATATTTTTGAAGCCTTATAAGTTCTGCCATTAATCTACCTTTGCATTTGGGAATGAAACGATAAAGTCTGTGCCTTTTCCCGGTTCGCTTTTAACGCTGATATTTCCGCCGTGCCTTTCTGCGAACTCTTTGCAGAGCAAAAGTCCGAGACCGGTGCCGGATTCTTTTTCGGTTCCTTCGGTGCTGTGAGGTTTTGCGCAGTTCCAGAGCTTGGAAATATCGTCTTCTGTCATTCCGATGCCATTGTCCGATACCGTTATTAGAGTGTTTCGGCCGTCAGATTCTGCTTTGACATTGATCCTGCCGTTCCTGTTCGTAAATTTGATCGCATTTGAGATGAGGTTTCTTAAAATTGTTTTAAGCATATTTTTATCGGCAAAGATTTTTGTATTCTCCGGTAAACAGCTTTCCAATGTTATCTGTTTTAATTCCGCAGTTTCGATCTTTTCCGATATTACATAATCGCATATTTCCCCGAGATCAAGCTCTGCAGGTTCAAAAGGAAGCTTTCCCGCCTGGGATTTCGACCACATAAGCAGATCTTCAAGCAGACCGTGAGTTGCCTTAGATGTACGATTGATGTGAGTCAGCTGCTTTTCAATTTTATCGTCATTAAGTTTTCTAAAGTTTTTTAAGAGCATATCGGAATAAGATATCAGACCTGCAAACGGTCCGCGCAGATCATGAGCCAAAATCTGCATGAACATATTTTTGTCTGCGTTCAGGCTTATCAGTTCCTGCTCCATTCTTTTCCTTTCGGTGATGTCTCTGAATACTCCGAGCGAGCCTTCAAAATTCTGCTGTTTGTTCAGGTATGGAGTAGCAGTAATGATGATTATTCGCTTTTCTTTTTTTGCCGTAATTATTTCGAGTTCGTAAGAGCTTTTTATACCTTCCTTACGCTTGGAGGTTTCTTCGGTCACCTGCCTGATACCCTCTTCAGTAAGAAATTCAGTGACACTTCTTCCGAGAAGTTCTCCTTTTCCTACCTGAAAAATTTCTTCAGCAGCTTCGTTAGCTAAAATGAACACTTCATTCTGATCAACAATTCCCACGCCTTCTCCGAGCACATGTATGAGAAGCATGAATCTGTCTTCTGCATCGTTGATCTCGCCTGATATATTTTGATTTTTGTTTAAGTCTAACATTTTTATTCCGTTTTAGGTTAGGATTTCAATTTACACACCCAGCTTGGTGAAAAGTCCGTCGAATGATCCGTTCGTCATTATCAGAATGACTGAATCCTCATCAGCTTTGCTTTTGATGTATTCCGCGATCTCTGAACTGTCATCGTAATGAACCACAGTCTTACCTTTGACTCTGATGTCGTCAAGCAGTTTGTTCATGTCAAGCTTCTCGTCTGATTTCAGCTGATCCTCGCGGTCTATTTTTCCGACTATGACATCATCAGCGATAGATAAAGCTTCCGCAAGCTCATTCTGGAAGATGTTGCGTTTGGTCGTATTCGATCTCGGCTCAAAGGCTGCGATGATCTTTTTGTCGGGATACTGACCTCGAACCTCGGTGAGCACATTTCTGACCGCGGTCGGATGGTGCGCGAAATCCTCGATGAGCTGAGCGCCGTTGACCTTGCCGCGGTACTCCATTCTTCTTTTCACGCCTTCGAAAGTTTCAAGTGTTTTCAGAATAGTGTTTTTATCAAGATCATAGAATAAAGAAGCTATGATCGAAGCCGTGAAATTGTATATCTGGTAAGTCCCGCACCGCCTGACGACGGGAGAGATCACAAGTTCATCCTGATCATACAGGTCAAAGGCCGTCATATCGCATTCGTGCCTTATATTTCTGATCTGCCATTTGCAGTTCTCGCCCTGACCGAAAGATGCGATCGGAGTTAAAGCTTTAGCGGTAACATCACGCACATTCTGTTCATCGAAATTCGCTATGATCAGGCCGTTCGAAGGAACAATATTCACAAGCCTTGTAAATTCAAGCTTGATATGATCAATGTCGCGGTAGATGTCCCCGTGGTCGAACTCTATATTGTTAATTATCAGGCAATGCGGTTTGTAGTGAACGAATTTCGGCCTCTTGTCGAAGAACGCCGTGTCGTATTCGTCGCCCTCGATAATAAAATATTCGCCGCTTCCGTGCTTGAAACCCGTATCCGAACCCACAGGAATTCCACCGATCAGGTATGAGGGGTCTTTGCCCGCATCTGAAAATATTTTTGATATGATCGAGGTCGTTGAAGTCTTGCCGTGAGTGCCTGAAACCACGATCGAATTCTTTTCCTTGATGAACATATACTTCAATAGTTCGGGAAGTGCCATAAAATTCATTCTTTCGTTCAGAGTTCGCTCAGCTTCAGGGTTGCCTCTGGAGATCGAATTACCGATTATCACAAGATCGGGTTTCCAGTCAAGATTATTTTCGTCAAAGCCCTCGTAAATAAACATCTTTTCGTTCTTCAGCATATCGCCGATCGGAGGATAAAAAGCCCTGTCGCTCCCTCTGACCTCATATCCCTGCCTCTGAAGGTAAATAGCCGCGTTGCCCATCAGAGTTCCGCTTATGCCTATAAAATGTATTTTTTTTATGTTGAACATTGTTGCTCCGAAGTAAAATAAAAACATCCGCAATATAATCACATTATAGCAACAATTCAAGCTGAACTTAAGAAAAATATTGCAGAAATATTGAATTTGAATTTTATTGAGAAAAGCTAATAAGGATAACTATACTATGAAACAGAGGACAGTTATAATCAGCATATAAAAAACTAATTGATTAATTAGTCTGATTTTTATAAATTTTGTCATGGAAAAAGATAAGTGGCTCAAAATATCAACAATTAAGTTCGATCGTACAGTCAGAAGGATTACTTCATACAAAGACAAAATGAGATTTTATAGCCGGACTTCAGGTATCTGTTGTTACAGATGTAATAGAGTTACTCCTTTCAAAGACTGTCCTAATTGCGGTGAAACAGAATACGAGACAGGAACATCATCCGGTTATATAGGGTTCTATTGTGTGAAATGCGGAAATGGTTTCACGACTCAAGTCTGTTCGTGTGGAGAAAGAAGCACGATATCATCTATAATGATAAGAGAAAAAGCTCCTCCGACCGTTTTTCAAATTGTCTGGTCAGGTATCGTGAAAGCAATAAAATTTCCTTTTTTTATTCTGTTAAAGGTATTTAGATTGCTTCTTAAGATTGCATTTTACCCTATTAAGATCATTTTAGCTGCATTGAAATATCCGTTTAGAAAAATATCAGATTTTTCGGCTAAAGGAAAGCTAAGCAGGGAAGAAGTGAAAAAATTCCGTTTGGAAAGTGAAAAATGGACAATGATTTTTTATCAGAGATATCCGGGCTGGATAGGCAGTGGATTCCCCGCAAGAGCTCTGTATGAACTAGAATGTGCGGCCGAAAAAGGTAATCTTTATGCGCTAAGATCTCTAGAGCAAATTTTTCAAAGCGAGAACGGCGTTAATAAAGCGAGGGCTGCTCAGCATTTAAAGAATCTCACGGGAAAAGATTATATGCCTCAATCTGAGATCGATATTAAAATAAGAACCGCAAATACGATAAAATATCCACTTCCTCCTGCGCCTGATGATCTTCCGTAATGATTTCTATCCGATACTTTAACAGTCGATGGCATGTGTATGATAAAAAAGATTTTAGTAAACGATAAGATGCAGACAGGTTATGAATATAATCTTACTGAACCTGAAGGAAAGAATTTTCATCCCGATTTTAAGCCTGAACTTACACCGGCACAAATGCTTGAACTTGGCATTTTCGGAGGTAGATATATGCGGGACTGCAGAAATGAATTTCCCGAATTATGGTTCAAAAATGCGAAAATATCTAAAGGCAGATCAGACCCTTCGCTGAATTTGTTCAAAGTAAAAGCCTCAAAACCATTATCATACTGGATTAAGAAAGGCTGGATTCATCCTCAGGATCCGAGAGGATGGTTTCAGTGGTACTGCAGGTATTACATGGGCCGGCGAACAGAAGACGATGAAAGGCAGATCAAAAGATGGAAAGCTATGAAGCGGCATATCGCTCAGATAAAAAAACACTGTAAGAAAGGCGATCTTTCATGCCGGCCTGTTCAAAGGCAGGCACTTCTTCATTGGGCGTACGACAGTCGAAAAATATAAAACAAGGAGTCTAAATGACGGATAAGTCTGATATGAAACTCGAAGAAATTCTGCAATCTGCATCTGACCGATTGTTTCCTGCCGATACAGGTGACGCAAAAGTATATTTAGACAGCAGAAGCAGTCTTGGTGATAATGCCCTTCATGTATTTATCTGGGGAAATGAGACTGAAAAAGCTTTATTACTGATCGAAAACGGTATAGATATTAATGCCGTCGGAGAAAATGGAGAAACTCCGCTTCACGCAGCTTTTCATCAAAATAACAGAACTGTAATAGAAGCGCTTTTGAAAGCAAATGCACGAACAGACATAGTTTCTGAGTATGGTCAAACTGCAAAAGATCTTGCAAAAGCAAAAGGGGTGTTAAAATGAAAAATAAGTATTCCTGTGATATTAGTTAGGAACAATTTTAATGAACCTGAATTCGTAATGTTAACAAGCGTGTTTGGTAAAATATTTCTTGACAAAAAGTATTATTATTCGTACTTTTAATCGTACTATTAAAAGGACTGTTTATGTATGAATACAAAAGAATTACCGCAAATGACCTAAAGACCAAAGGCATCTCTATGGTGGCTGAAGAGGTAGCCCAGTACGGAGAAGCTGTTGTTTCCGTTAGAGGGAAAGATAAATATGTGATAATTCCGGTCGAGAAATATAACGAACTGCGGGAGTACGAACTTCTTGCGGCTTTGGAAGAAACCAAGAAAGATATCGCAGAAGGAAATTATGTAATCGAATCTGTTAAAGATCACATTAAGAGAATAACCAGTGATTGAGATAATTCATTCAGATTCATACAAAAAAAGGGTTAAGAAATTTATAAAAAAGCATCCTGATCTTGTCGTACAGTACGAGAAAACGCTCGAATTGCTTGAAATTAACCCTTACCATCCTTCTTTAAGGCTGCATAAACTGGCCGGAAAGCTGAACGAACTTCATGCTGTTTCAATAAATACTGCATTTAGGATAAGTTTAATTTTTTTAATTCAGCATGATAAGATAATTCCGGTTGATATAGGCACTCACGAAGAAGTTTACTAGAGGAAAGTCAACAATGGCACAATCAATAGAAAACACTCAGATAATCGTCAGTTTTATATTCGTCGGACTTATATGGACAATTCAGCTGGCACATTATCCTTCTTTTCATTATGTGAGAAAAGAGAGATTTATTGAATTTGAAAAATTTCACACTTTCAGGATATTGCTGTTGGTTGCTCCGCTGATGTTTTTGGAGCTTGTTTCATCATTGGCGTTATTATATCTTAACTCATTTCGCTTACATGAAATCATCGTTTTGATCATTGTAGCTTTGCTGTGGTTCGTAACTTTTTACTGGAGCGTCCCATGTCACAAAAAGCTGCTGAAGGGGAAGGATAAAGCTGTAATTGACACACTGATCAATACAAACTGGATAAGAACTTTTCTCTGGACTTTAAAAGTATTTATTGTTTACTTTATTTATTATTAGAGGGAGGATCAAAATTGACCGAGAAAAATGTTTTAAAGACGGCTTCTGAATGCAGGCACTATGCGATGTGCAAGATAGATTATCTCGGAACAGGAGTATGCAAAAGCGGACCGGATATGGGTTT
>JAFGUL010000183.1 GCA_016938535.1 Candidatus Delongbacteria bacterium | reverse complement strand
AAATACGATAATGAAAATGAGACCGGTAACTTATTTGTGGAAAGATAAGCCTGAGAGAGGAAGAAAAGTCGGACTGATTGCGCAGGAGCTGATAGAAGTGTTACCTGAAGTGGTCAATGTCGGGGATGATGAAGATCAGACACTTGGGATCAACTATGCAGAATTAACGCCTATACTGATTAAAGCGTTACAGGAACAGCAGGAAGAAATGGAGTCAATGAAGAAAGAAATGAGTGAAATGAAAAAAATAATTGAGACTTTAAGAAAGTAGGAGAACTCAATGAGCAAGAAGTTAATATTTCTAGTTATGGTAGTATTTTCTTTCCTGGTCTCAGAAACGCTTTTCGAAGTCAAAGATGCTTCTGATAATATTGTTCTCAATGTGTCATCCGACGGCCTAAGAATTTTGAATCAGGGAGATACCCTGATGGTAATTAGTTCAGACGGAATAAGAGCTTATATTCAACAGGATTCAACAAAGGGACTTTCAAGGTCGTTCAGTGTTACTACCGCTTCATCAAAAAACACAAAATCCCAAAATAAAGTATTCGAGATCGCAACTGATGAGGGAGCTACTTTCTATAATCCTGATAACAATGCAGATGAGATATTCAGTGTAAATAAACAGGGAATTGTTGCCAGCGTTAACCCTCAACTAAGCAGGGATTTTCTCATAAACGACCTTACTCAGCAGAAAGCGGGAAATAATTTGCTCAGAATTTCCAACCGTTCAGCTGTAGAAGCGATAAATGACTCAACTATACTATGGTATAAAAAGAAAAATGCATTCAGGGTCGGGCATATAAACATAACCGGCGATTCGGAAGTTGGTCAGGCATCATTCGGATCCGGTTACAGAACTACAGCTTCAGGAAAGTTTTCTTTTGCCTCAGGTTTACTGTCAGAAGCGTCCGGATATGGTGCAGCCGCGATGGGAATAAGTACATACTCAGGGGCTATAGGATCAATCTCACTAGGATCACTAACCAGAGCAACAGGCTACAATACAGTGGCAGCAGGTTATAGCACTACCGCTCAGGCGTCAGGTTCAGTTGTATTTGGGCGATTTAATATTGTTTCAGGATCCCAGACTCAATGGATAGACACTGAGCCAGTATTTGTTATCGGTAACGGCTCAAGTGAAATTAATAGATCGAATGCTTTTGAGATACTTAAGGACGGCACTGTCATAATACCGGAGCTTTATGAGAATTACGGGGCTGTTTCTCCTAAAGTAGTTCTTGTTGATCAGGACGGCAAATTGTATGTAAATTCCAAAGAAAGCAATCATTCTGAATATGAAGAATTGAAAAAAGAAATAGATCAACTCAAAACAGAAAATCAGATTTTGAGAGATGAGTTAAATGATATTAAAATGATTTTAAATAAATAGAGGGAGGACTTGATGAGAAATACTCTTATGGTCTGCATGGTCATTTTTACTGCATATTTATGCGGTGAAACGCTTTTTGAAGTAAAGGATGCTTCGAACAATACGGTGCTCAATGTATCAACTGACGGTCTCAGGATACTTAATCAGGGAGATACGCTGATGGTAATCAGCACTGACGGGATCAGAGCATATATCCAGCAGGATGCGACTAAAGGATTGTCGAGATCTTTCAGTGTTACAACAGCGTCTTCAAAAGATACAAAATCCCAAAGTAAAGTTTTCGAAGTAGCTACAGATGAAGGAGCTACTTTTTACAATCCGTCGGATAATTCTGATGAGATATTCAGCATCAGTAAGACTGGTATCACTGCGAATGTAAATCCTGCTCTAAATAGGGATTTTGCAATCAATGACCAGATTTCATCTAAAGGTTCAGGAAATCTGATGAGGATTTCAAACGAATCTGTTTTTGAGACTGTTAACGACTCAACCATGTTATGGTACAAAGATAGAAATGCTTTCAGGGTCGGATATGTGTACATAACTGATCCTTTAACTGTAGGTAGGGGATCATTTGCATCGGGTTACAAGAGTCAGGCGGTCGGGAATTTTTCAACAGCGCTTGGGAAACAGGCGAACGCCACAGGGGAATCATCTTTTGCATCCGGATATCTGGCCGAAGCTTCCGGAGATAATTCTGGTGCAATCGGGTCTGAAGCTACTGCCTCAGGAACCAGTTCATTCGCAATAGGAGTTAATACAGAAGCATCGGGTTCGTCTTCTTTTGCAGGGGGTGTATTAAGTGTTGCTTCAGGCTCTAATTCAACAGCTGTTGGCGTAGTGGCATCAGCATCTGCTGAATATGCATGTGCACTTGGAGGTTTGGCAGTTGCCAATCAGTACGGAGCGACTGCAGTCGGTATCGGAGCCTGGGCGACAGGTTCAAATTCTGTTGCGTTAGGTTCCGGTGCAAGAGCCAGTAATACATATACGGCAACATTATCAGGCAGAGGTGCTGAAGCATCAGGTTATGGTTCTACCGCCATTGGCTATTACACAGATGCAATAGGAAGTTATTCTACAGCATCAGGCTATTATTCAATTGCTAACGGTTCTTATTCAACAGCTTCGGGATACCGCACAGAAGCTACCGGTTATTATTCAACAGCAATAGGGCGGTACACAACGGCACAACCTTATGCATCATTTGTATGCGGGCAGTATAACACTATCGGCGGAACTTCAACTTCATGGGTTAGCGGAGATGCATTATTTGTAGTCGGTAACGGTACAAGTTCCACAAGCAGGTCAAATGCTTTTAAAGTTGAAAAGGACGGAGGAGTTTTTGCTCCGGAAGCATATGCAATGACATCATCTTATGACAAAAAAGATCTTAAGGTTGATTCCAGAGGTTTACTTTGCGTTCTGAGCAAGGAGGAAAAAGGTTATGATGATCAGGATGTTGTTGATCTGATAGAAAGCAATAAGAAGCTCTCTGAAAAAATTGAAGATCAAAATGCAAGGATCACAAAACTTGAAGAAGCGCTTGAAAAACTTTTGAAATAAATTGATTATTGTGAAGTCCGTCACAGAAAATGATTTTGAAATGAGTTATTTTTTGTGTAAATTACGAAAAAGGAATTTGTTATGACAGATTTTCAAAATATAAGGAGGGTTTTTATGAAAAAGATACTGCTGGCTATGCTTGTTACATTCAGTTTCATGCATGCAGGTATCACTTTTACTTCCGGGAGCAGGGTGTATATCGGTAATGCTACTTTGGGAGTTTACGGAAATATTACCAACAATCTCGTTAAAGAAGGTTCGGAATCTAAGCTTGCAACTATAGATTTTTTGTCAACATCAAAAGTGAGTTTTGTCGGGTCTTCTAATGATACGATCACGAATATTTATACTTTCCCGAATATTGAGATCAACAAACCTTCCGGCAGTGTAAGGCTCAATAACAGTACGGCAAATTTTGCTTTGACAGGCACTATTTCATTTGTAAGCGGAAATGTAGTTACCGGAACAAATACATTTGAGCTGGCTTCAACTGCCTCTGTCACCGGAGAATCGACTTCCGGTTACATTGTTGGAACTACAAAAGCTTCCAGATTAGTCGGTACAGGTTCGAGCACTTTCGGGGGTATCGGTTATTCAATGGGTACTGGTACTGGCAACCTTGGAACTGTAACCATTTACCGTTATACAGGGGACGGAAGCGAGGTAGTTCTATACGGTTCTGAAGGTATCTGGAGGAAGTGGGATGTTCAGACATCGAACGCTTTCACCGGAACTAGGCAGGTTACAACAAGCTGGCTGTCAGGTGAGGATAACGGAAATGTTCTTTCGAATCTTAAAGTCTGGAAATATGATCAATCCAAAGTCTCGGGAAGTGAAGAAACCGAACCTGGAATAATGAAGAAGAAAAGCACCGCTAAAACGGCAGTGAGAAACGCTGAAACGGGATCTGAAAGAAATATTGAAGATGTTTACGACGGTTATACTCCAGTTGGAGAAGCACCCAAAACTTTAGGTTGGGTTGAAGTTGATGGAGCAGTATTCAATACAACGGGATCACCAAGAACAGCTACATATACAATTAACTCAGCTACGCAGTACACGATAAATGATGTGGCTAATGCTTTTGCTGACGGGGCCGGAACGGAGGCTAATCCCTACCAGATCGCAACTCTGGATCAGCTCAATGCTGTAAGGAATTACTTGAGCGCATGTTTTATACAGGTAGCAGATATTGACGCTTCTGCCACTTCAACTTGGAACAGCGGAGCAGGCTGGATCCCG
The DNA here is from genome assembly GCA_016938535.1 of Candidatus Delongbacteria bacterium. The sequence continues at coordinate 29,513 of JAFGUL010000183.1, read as the reverse complement.
ATCACTTCATTTGCAGGAAAATATAACGGTCAGGGATATACAGTATCAAATCTTTACATAAACAGACCTGCACAGGATCTTGTGGGTCTATTTGGATCAACAACTCCTGCAGGAATCATTGAAAACATCGGAATAGAAAACGCAGATGTGACCGGTAGGCAGTATGCAGGTACTCTTGTAGGTAGAAATGAAGGTATAGTAAGATATTGTTATTCCAACGGTTTGCTTGACACGACTGACGGATACAGATCCGGTGGGTTCGCTGGATATATTTTCACGGGATCATCCATCAGTAACTGCTATGCAAATGTGGATGTCACAAGAAGCGCAGGAACGAACACTACAGACAACGGAGCTTTCTGCGGCAGAAACTTCGGTGGGGATATATCGAACTCCTATTCTACAGGGAGCGTAAGCTATACAGGGTCAACAGACCCCATTAATAAAGGCTTTGTCGGTTCAAGTACAGGTACATTCTCAAATAACTTCTGGAATACTGAAGTTTCCGGACAGTCAACTGCAACAGGAGCTTCCGGTTTAACTTCTGACGGAATGAGGACGCTATCAAATTTCACAACTGCAACATGGGATTTTCAGGGTGAATCTGTAAACGGAACTGAAGATATATGGGGAATTAATGCAGTTGAAAACAACGGATTTCCATTCCTTTCATGGCAGAGAATCTCACACAATCCTTCTCCTTTTGCCGGCGGTATCGGAACTTCTGATGAACCGTTCCTCGTGTCGAACCTGACCCAACTTAATGAAGTGAGGAGTTTCCTTAGCTATAATTTTCTTCAGACAGCAGACATTGACGCTTCGCCTACTTCCACATGGGATAGTGGTGCAGGTTGGAGCGGCATATATAATTTCGCCGGAGTATATAACGGTGGCGGTCATATAGTAACAGATCTTTATGTGAACAGACCGGCTTCAAGTTACTGTGCACTTTTTGGAAGGACCAACGGCGCAGTCATATACGATATGGGTGTAAAAGGCGGAAATATCACAGGCGCAAATTATGTGGGTAATCTTATTGGCCTGGCATATAATTCAACTGTGGATAATTGTTTTGCGGAAGGTAATGTTAAAGGCAATAATGAGGTAGGTTCTTTTGTCGGCAGGAACTCTACAACATCTGTTATTTCCAATTGCTATGCAAAAGGTTCTGTCACCAGAGCAACTGGACAAACAGCGACTTTCTTTGGTGGTTTTGCGGGAGCAAACTGGTCGCAGATCAATAACTCGTATTCCACTTCAGGGGTTTATTATGAAAATACTACAGATCCGACAGATAAAGGATTTTTGGGTTATAACACAGGTACGACCGGAAATGTCTTCTGGAATACAGAAACTTCTGCTCAAAGCAGTTCTGCGGGTACCGCAACAGGACTGACTGACGCTGAAATGAGCACATTGAGCACATTTACTTCTGCGGGTTGGGATTTTTTCGGTGAATCTGCCAACGGAACAAACGATTACTGGAACATTCACAGCAGTCTCAATGACGGATATCCGTACCTAAACTGGGAATACAGGCTTCCGGTTGAAGCTCCGGCAAATCTTGCTCTGACAGTCAGCGGCACGGATGTGATAATTACATGGAATGCAGTTACAGACGCTACGGGTTATCTCGTTTACTCTTCAGAAGATCCTTACGGAACATTTACTCTTGACGAAACCGGTACTTTCAACGGAACGGAATGGACGGGACCTTTCACGGGAACTAAGATGTTCTATTATGTTTCTGCGATTAATAACACGAAGATAAATGAAAATAAAATTATTATGGTCAGAGAGGACAGGTTAAGGTAATAACTACGGTATAATAAAAAAGGCTGCCCGATCGAGCAGCCTTTTTTTATCTGATCCTTTTGCCGAGAAGCACGATATCTCTTAAGTGCTCTATGGTTTTAGCATTTTCCCATCTTTCCTTAAAATCGGGATCCTGAACTATCTGGGCGATAGCGGAAATTGCTCTCAAATGAAAATTTCTCTGATCTTTGGTGCCGAGTAAAACAAAAACAGCTTTTATATTGTCTCTGTTGTCAGTGAAAACGAAACCGTTTTTACCTCTGTACAAAAATATATCGAATTTTTCTGTGCCTTCAATAATAATATGAGGTATGGCTATAAAATCTGTCAGTGCAGTGCTGTTGTCATTTTCTCTCTGAATAAGGAGTTTCTCAACATTCTCTCTATCAATGTTAAGTTTTGGTGATATATGAGAAGCGATTATACTGAACAGATCCTTGCATGACAATCTTTCATCAATATCTGCAATCGAGCATTCTTCAATAATATGATCAAAGCGGTCCTTAATAATTTCGTCTCTTTCTCTTATAATATCTTTGAGTTCGTTTTCGAGATTGAAAGTTACAAATTCCCTGTTCGTTATTCTTTCTATCAGGCTCAGTATAGCATATTCTTTCTCTGAATTCTTTTTGCCGTAGAACCAGTAAGCCGCAAATCCGATAAACGCCAGCGCGAGAGCAGTAAGAATTGCTTCGATCCCCATCTCAAAAACAAGAAATGAAAATCCGGTGATGCTTATGATCTGGATCCAGGGATAGAGAGGACTTTTAAATTTAGGCTGATAGTTCTGAACTTTGCTCTCTCTTAAAACCACTACTGCGAGAGATGAAAAAATATAAGTAATTATCATTACGGTAGAGGCAGCTTTGATCAGAACATCAAGTTTTAAAAATAACGATAAGACCATGAATGCGCTTGTGAACAATATTGAATATATCGGAACATAAGATCTTTTGGACATTTTTGAGAAGAAAGACGGAATCAGCTTATCTCTGCTTAATGCCAGAAGATATCTCGAGGCCGACATTATTCCGGCGTTTGCAGTTGAAACAAAAGCAAGGATCGCGGCTACAGAAAGAGCATAGAATCCAAAATTTCCCATACTGATCCTTGCTGCATCAGTTATCGGGGTAAGAGTGGCGTTCTCTACACTGGTTCCTAGACTGTCGCCCAAAATGCCGGTAGTTACAAAGATCACCAGAGCGTACAGAATCCCGACAATAACCAGTGAGAGTATCATGCCCAGAGGAACTGTTCTTGTAGGATTTCTTGCCTCTTCTGCCACGCTCGCAACCTTTAAAAGCCCTCCGTAGGAAACAAAAACCAGTCCGGCTGTTGAGAAAATGCTCAGGATCCCTTGTGACGCGAAAGGTGAGAAATTGTTGACATTTACAGAGTTGAGTCCCGAAAAAACAAAGAAAAGTATAAGAGCGATCAGAGATATCACAATGAAAACCTGAAATCTGCTCGCTTCTTTTACACCTGCAATATTAATGAAAAGGAAGAATAAGCACAGAATAAGAGCAATAATATGGACATCTATATTGATAATTAATTGTGTGAATGCCGCCATTCCGATCAGGGCGAAAGCACTTTTTAATGATATTGAAAACCACACTATTAGCCCGTTGATGGTTCCTACTGCGGGACCCATGCTCCTTGTGATAAAAAAATAGTCACCTCCCGCCTTGGGCATTGCGGAAACAAGTTCGGCCTGGCTCATCAGCCCTGTCAGTGCAAGCATTCCGGCGATCATGTATGATAATATCATTCCGGGTCCTGCCTGAACATACGCCAGTCCGGGCAGAATAAAGAGCCCTGAACTTATCATCGCTCCGGATGATATACAGAATATATCAAGAAGTCCGAGTTCTTTATGTAATTTCTTTCCCGTCATTCTGCCTCCTGTTCAACACTGAAAAATACATAAAAAAGCTGTTCATTCCAAACAAAAAAATCCCTTCGAAGGGATTTTTTGTCTGGAATTATTTAAGAACTCATAATTTATTCGACTACTCTTTTGACATCTTCCGAGGGTTGTGATATAATTACGGCAGCTTTAGTAAGATATTTATTTGCGACTTCTTTGATCATTTCAGGGGTCACTTTTTTTAGATCGGCAAGCGATTCCTTCAGGAAATTATATCCGAGACCTATGGATTCATATCTTGTCATGGTACCGACAAGATTGTTGTCCGTGAAATAGCTGTCGAGCATTTTTGCATAAGAATCGACGGAAAGATCGATCTCTTCCTGAGTTATGTCGCCGTCTATCAGTCTTTGAACTTCATGTTTCAAAACGCTCACAAGCTCGTCTTTTTTTCCAATTGAAGTTTGAGATACTATTCTGTAAAAACCATAGTTTTTTGTTCCTGAGTAGTATGAGTATGTTGCATAAGACAGATCATTTTTCACTCTTGTTGCGTTAGCCAGTCTGCCTGAGAAACCGTTGGCCATTATCTGATTTAAAGCAGTCATGGTAAAATAATCCGGATCGTCTTGGAGTGGAGCTTTGAAATTCAATACTACATTTACCTGCTCGAACTCATTTTCATCAACAAAAGTGTCATCAATTTCAGGTATTTCAAGCGGAGTATTTTCGCCTTTGATCTTTCCTTTCGGAATATTCTTTCTGATGTCGGAAGCATATTTCTCGGCTTCGCTTTTCTCAAGGTCGCCAAATAAGGTCACAAGAACTTCATCTGCTTTTAAATAATCATTATAGATTCTTATAAGGTCTTTTCTTTCAGCTTTCTGAATTATATTATTCTTTTCTTCATAAGTCAATCCTGCTTTCTGTCCTTTATATAATACCGAGGATCTGAATTCGTCATATGCTGCTTCAGGATTGCTCATCCTCCTCTTGTAACTCGCGTCCTCTCTTTCTTTCGCAAGCAGTATCTCTTTTTCATCAAAAACAGGCTCGTTCATTATTGAGTAAAATCTCTTGAGAAGTTCAGGATAATCGTCTTTAAGGCATTTAAAGCTGACATATAATCCGTCGGGTCCGATATTCGCGTCAAATCTGACCGCGTGATCCTCTAACCACGATGTCAGATCCATTGAAGAATATTTTTTTGTTCCTCCCGCACTCATCATGTCAACAGTAAACTGAAAAAGTCCGGCATTTTCAAGAGTTTCGTAATCTGACGAGACAGGAACAAATATCTGCCCCTGAATTACAGGGTCCGTATTATTCTGCTTATAAAGAAGAGTAAGTCCTTTTCCGAGATCTGTTTTCTCAACTTCAGTTTTTACAATTTCTCTTTCTTCGTCTGTGATAGTGTTTTTCTGACCCTCAGGCACACCATAGAAGATGACTCTGTTTTCAGGAACAAAGTAATCGCTAATAACGCGATTGATGATTTCGGGAGTTAGTTTATCGAACTGTTCTATTTCATATTCATAGATATCGGGAACACCGTAAACGATCATGTTCCAGCCGATATTCTGGGCATCACTGTCTAACGAAGGCGTTCTCAGTATCCTTTGTGCCTTTGTTCTGTTTATAACTTCATCTATCTGTTTCTGTGTAACACCTTTTAAAGCAGTTTCAGTTATTATCTCGTCGATCCTATTTACCACTTTATCAAGATTTTCTGAATCTTTTGTTTCAAAAGCGAACTGAAGCATAGGCTCGGGGAAATAACCTCCGTCATTGAAATATCCGTAGATCCAGTTGACCAGTTTTTCCTCTTCAACAAGTTTATATTGAACGGGTGAATTCCTCTTTTCAAAAAGTATTGATGCCGCCATGCTCAAAGCTGCAAAATCGTCGGTTTTTGATTGAGGGATCAGCTTTGTTATATATGCTCTGGGCTGCTGGATCTCGAATTCTTCTATATATTTTATGTTTCCAGGACGCACTGTTTCTTTAGGCTGATATACAGGTACGAGGACACCTCTTTCCCAATCTTTGAAAGTGTTCTCGATCTTGATCATCATTTCTTCAGGGTCAAGATCCCCAACAGCGACGAATATCATATTATTGGGCATGTATCTTCTTTTATAGTAATCCATCATGTCTTCGCGTGAGTTCTTCTTGAAAAGCTCAATTTCACCTATTACTTCATTTCTTACATTTGAAGTCTGAAATGTGTTGTATCTCATTCTGTTCCCGAGTTTTGCCATCGGTGATGCTACCCTGTAAACGAATTCTTTTACAATGACATCTTTTTCTCTTTCGACTTCTGCAGAATCAAATGCGCAGTTAATTACATTGTCAGCTATCATATAGAGGCAATCATCGGCATACTGTTTGTCAGCCTGCATATAATAGACTGTAGCGCCAAAAGTTGTATAAGCGTTGGAGATCGCGCCGATCTCTTTTCTCTTGTTCTGATGCCACTCTTCAGTGTGGTTTTTTGTTGAACCCCCGGAGACGATATGTTCAAGATAGTGAGACAGTCCTTTACCTGTGTACTCCTCTTCATGGATCGAGCCGGACTTGACGAACATAAAAAAACCGACTGATGTGTTGCTTGTGTTCTTTTTCACTACGACTTCTAGGCCGTTGGATAGTGTCTTGCTGATCATTTCCTGGGCAGATAATGACAAAATCATAAGGAGCATGATTATCAGTGTTCTTTTCATTATTTTTTCTCCGCATACATTATTTTTAAATAATTTTTATTCATACCCTCAAATATAGCCCCCCATCCTCTTTTCCGAAATGAAAAAATGATGAAAAGTCTTTTTGAGCGGATAAAATACAGTATTGAAGGATCGGGAAGGAATTTCTCATATTAGATCTCTAAAAACATACCTGACATTAATCATTATATTTTTACTTGATATTTTACGCATATTTTGATATATTCACTGACTTATTTTACCCGGCGGTAAATTAAAAAAGGAGACTTCGATGCGTTTGAAAAAAATTATTATAATTATCGCAATAACTGTTCTGCCTGTTTGTGCTTTAGGAGAAAGTTATTTTATTGAGCAGCTGCTTATTGCTGATGCTACAGGTACAGGTTCGATGGATACTACTTATCAGAAAAATTATATATCTGACGGAATTATTATTGTGATCGATGATATAAGCCGGACTTATGTGGATGACACTGCATTTACACTATTCAACATGATAGACAGTACATATTTCAGCAGATCTTTTGAAGAGCTCGAGGAATTCATGACCGGAACTGATTCTCAAATAAAAAATTATGATGTCCAACCGTCCGGTTCAAAGGAGAAGGTTGGTAACTGGAATGCAGACAAATATAATGCGACAGCAACTATCATGGGAATGGACATGGAACTTGACCTGTATGTTGCGAAAAATACCGGCTTTCCTTCCGATCTTCTCGTAAGACAGCAGGCAAAAATGTACAGCAAATCCAAGAACATAATAAATGTGATCGAAAAAACGAAATCAACAGGCGGTGTAGTTGTTAAAGAGGTTGCAAGAATAGGCGGTACCGTTGTTTCTGAAAAGATAGTAAGAACAATGCAGAAAATAGACGAGATCCCTAAAAATGTGTTAAGAAAACCTGAAAATTTTAAAGTAATGGAGTAACTGAGAGGATAAGATGTTTAAAGAAGTTGACCCTAAAGTTAATTTTCCCGAGAAAGAATCTGAAGTATTAAAATTCTGGAAGGAAAACGATATATTCAAAAAATCAATGGATCAGAGAAAAGACAGTAAAGAATATGTTTTCTACGACGGTCCGCCGTTCGCCACAGGCCTTCCGCATTACGGCCATCTAGTTGGAGGTACACTCAAAGATGTGATACCGAGATACTGGACAATGAAGGGGAGGTATGTTTCCAGAAGATTCGGATGGGACTGTCACGGTCTTCCTGTTGAATATGAGGTGGAAAAAGAACTCAAGTTTGAATCCAAGAAAGATATTGAAGCGTTCGGTATAGATAAATTTAACGAAGCGTGCAGAGGTATCGTATTAAAATATGTTGACGAGTGGGAAAAAATTATCGGCAGAACAGGCAGATGGGTCGATTTCGTAGATGACTACAAGACGATGGAACTCGAATATATGGAGTCCGTATGGTGGGTATTCAAGACTATATGGGACAGGGGATTGATTAAGAAGGGTTACAGGGTCAATCCGTACTGTCCTCGTTGTTCGACCCCGCTTTCAAAGCATGAAATGAGCCTTGAATATAAAGATGTTCAGGATCCTTCGGTTACTGTGATATTCAAAGTTAAAGGAGAGGAGAATCTTTACCTGACCGCATGGACAACAACTCCGTGGACACTTCCGTCAAATGCAGCTCTTGCCGTTAATAACAATGTTGACTATGTCTATGTCGAAGATCTTTCTTCAGGTAAAATAATGCTGATGGCCGAAGTAAGGGTTCCGCACTATTTTAAGGAGGATGAATTCAAGATCGTCAGGAAGGTAAAGGGATTTGATCTTGTGGGCATGAAGTATGAGCCTTTATTTGATTACTATAAGGATATGGATAATTTTATTCACACTGTCATTGATGCTGATTATGTTTCGACCGAAGATGGTACCGGTATAGTTCATCAGGCTCCCGCATTCGGTCAGGAGGATTTTGAGGCCGGCAAACCTTTCAATATCCCGGTGCTGAATCCGATAGATGATATGGGTATATTCAATTCTGAAGTACCTGACTATGAAGGTCAGTATATAAAAGATGCAGACAAGAACATTATAAAAGATCTCAAAGCTTCAGGCAAAATGATCAGGCATGGTACTGTTCAGCACAGTTATCCTCACTGCTGGAGATGCGACACACCTCTTCTCCAGAAAGCCAGCGACAGCTGGTTTGTGGATGTTGAGCCGATCAAGCAGGACATGATCAATAATAATAAACAGATAAACTGGGTGCCTGAGAATATCAAGTTCGGAAGATTCGGCAATCTCCTTGAACAGATGCCTGAGTGGCATATCTCAAGGAACAGATACTGGGGAGCACCGCTTCCGATATGGGTCTGCGCCGGGTGCGGAAAAACCGAGTGTATCGGATCTGTAGAAGAGCTGAAAAATAGAACAGGCTTGAAAGAAATAACTGATATTCATAAGCATTTTGTGGATAAAATGACGATGAAATGTTCATGCGGCGGTGAGATGACAAGAGTTCCCGAAGTGCTCGACTGCTGGTTCGAATCCGCTTCAATGCCGTACGCTCAGAACCACTACCCGTTCGAGAATAAGGAAAGGTTCGAAGATAATTTCCCGTGCGATTTCATTGCGGAAGGTATCGATCAGACAAGAGGATGGTTTAACAGGCTTCTCGTTCTTTCGACAGCAGTTTTCAACAAACCTGCCTATCTCAATGTGATCGTTAACGGAACTGTTCTTGCTGAGGACGGAAGTAAAATGTCTAAATCCAAGAAGAATTATCCTCCGGTAACCGATATTCTGGATAAATACGGTGCTGACGCGATGAGGATGTACCTTATCAACTCGCCGGCGGTCAGGGCTGAGAACCTCAGGTTCTCCGAGGCCGGAATACTCGATGTTATAAAAAAGGTTATGCTGCCTTTATGGAACAGCTACAGCTTCCTGATCACTTACGCAAATATCGACAACTGGCGGCCGGAACCTGAATATTTTAAACCTGAGGATCTTACGAACGATCTTGACAGATGGATAATGTCATATATGCAGAGCCTCACCAAAGAAGTGAACGAACAGATGAGTGCTTATAAGCTTTATAATGTACTTCCCGCGATGGTCGGATTTATAGATAACCTGACTAACTGGTATATCAGAAGATCAAGGAGAAGATTCTGGAAGAGCGAGAACGATCAGGATAAAAAGCATGCTTACGAAACTCTTTATGAAGTGCTGTCCACTCTTACGAAACTGATAGCGCCTGTAATGCCTTTTGTGGCTGAAGAATTGTATCAGAATCTCGAACTCAGTGTGTTCCCGGATGCAGCTCCATCGGTACATTTAAGAGATTATCCCGAAGTTGATGAAAGATTTATTGATAAGGAACTCGAAGAAAAAATGTCTTTCGTCGAGACTGCGGTAAAGCTGGGAAGAGTGCTCAGAAACGAAAAGAACATCAAGATAAGGCAGCCTCTGTCATCTTTTACGGTAGTAGCAAACAGCGAGATCACTCAGAATGCGGTCAAAGAGTACAGCGAGCTCATTAAAGAAGAGCTCAATGTCAAGGAAGTGATCTTCATTGAGAACGAGGAAGAACTGGCAAGGATCACAGCAAAACCAAATTTCAGGGTGATAGGTAAAAAATACGGCTCTAAAGTAAAGCTGATCGCTGCAGGAATATCCGCTCTGGCACTTGATCAGATCAGAACTGTCGAAAGCGGAGGATCTGTCAATATTGAGGGAGAGAATATCAAGAATGAAGATATTATGATACAGCATGAATCAAAAGAGGGTGTTTTCTCAGCATCGGAAAACAATATCACAGTCTCGCTTGATGTCAATATAACAGCTGCACTTCTTTCTGAATGCAATGCTAGGGAGTTCGTGAACAGAGTACAGAACATCAGAAAAGATAACGGATTTGATATATCCGACAGAATAAAGATAGTTTATTTCACTGAGGATAAGCTGGCTGAATCAATAAAAGAAATGAATGATTATATCTCTTCAGAAACTCTTTCAGTAGTGATCGAATACAGTGAAAAAGCTCTGAATGAAGGAGTTAAAGTGGAGATAAACGGAATGGACTGTGTTATAAAGGCTGAAAAAATAAATTAATTATACCGGGCAAGGAGCAGAAATGACTGTAAAAAAGAAATACACTGCTAAAGAGCTTGAATCTTTCAAGAAAATTATACTCGAACAGATTCAGGAAACCAAAGAAATAATTGATCACAACATGTCGAACAACTCAGAGTCTATAATCAGTCAGACAGGAGAAACTCACACCGAGGAAATGGGAACGGAACATCAGGCAAGAGAGCTTGATTTCTATATGGCTCAGAGGGAAGGTAAATTCATAACAAACCTCGAGAACGCTCTTGTCAGGATCGAAAAAGGCAGTTACGGTATATGCAGATCATGCGGTTGTCTTATTGATAAGAAGAGGCTCAAAATTGTTCCTCACGCAACTTTGTGTTACGAATGTAAAAGCAGCAAGGACAGGAAAGATTAAGAACAGGATCAGATTTTTTCTGGTTTCCGGTCTGATTATTTTATCGGATCAGATATCAAAGATCTTTTTCGAGCGGTTCCTGCTTGGAGTAGAGGGGCGTTCGGTTAAAGCGGTAGGTGAAGACTTCGCCCGTTTTACTCTTGCTTATAACACTGGAATAGCTTTCAGTATCCAGCTCGGGGGAAGATATCTTCTTTCTGCTATATCACTTCTCGCATCATTGGCTGTAGTGTATCTCATCATTAAAACCGACCGTGCAAAAAAGCTGGAGCTCTGGGCTTACAGTTTTATTCTCGGAGGGGCAGTAGGTAATATGATAGACAGGATCTTTTACGGTAAAGTTATTGATTTTATCGACTGTGATTTTCCTGATCTTATTATGGAGAGGTGGCCGATATTCAACATAGCGGATTCCTTCATCACCGTAGGAATGGTTCTGTTGTTTATCCATTTCATATTTTTTGAGAAACAGGGCATAATGAAAACAAACTGAATATCCTGTTTTTACTTGACATAAAGCCCTGTAAATCATATATTATCAGGCTTTTGAAATAATGGAGCGTTAATCTTAATTATCAAGAAATAGAGCTATGATTAACTTAGAACTTCCCGACGGAAGTAAAAGACAATATTCAGGCAGTATTATGGCCATTGAAGTCGCAAAGGACATCAGTCCCGAATCGGCAAGATCCGTTCTTTGTGTCGAAATTGACGGTAAAATGTTTGACCTGAGACATGAGATCGATAAAGATTCAAAGATCCGTTTTATTGATTTTTCAGACGATAAAGGTAAAGAAATTTACTGGCATTCAACATCTCATATAATGGCGGAAGCTGTTGTCAGGGTCTTCCCGAAAGTTAAAGTCGCGATCGGACCGGCAATAGAACAGGGATTTTACTACGACTTCGAATCTGAACCTTTCACTGAAGATGATCTCGTGAAGATCGAGAAAGAAGTCAAAAAAATAATTAAAGAAAATCAGAGATTCGAAAGAAAAGAGGTCTCGAGAGAAGAAGCGCTGGAAATGTTCAGATCGAAAGGCGAGATATATAAGGTCGAACTGATAGAAGCTTTACCTGAAGGCAAAACTATTTCTGTTTACACCAACGGAGAATTCACTGATCTCTGCCGCGGACCTCATCTGATAAGCTCCTCAGTAGTAAAAAAATTCAAAATCCTCTCAACATCAGGTGCATACTGGAGAGGAGATTCAAAAAATACAATGCTTCAAAGGATATACGGCATAAGTTTTCCGACCCAGGAAGAGCTTGATTATTTCCTCAAAGTAAGAGAAGAAGCCGAGAAGAGAGATCACAGAAAACTCGGAAGAGAACTTGATCTGTTCAGCTTTCATCAGGAAGCACCGGGAATACCTTTCTATCATCATAACGGTGTCATCGTAAAGCAGCTTCTTATTGACTACTGGAGGTATGAGCACAATATTGACGGATATCAGGAAATACAGACACCTCAGCTTATGACAAAATCTTTATGGGAGACTTCGGGACACTGGATGAACTATAAGGACAACATGTTCGTAACTGAAATGGAAGATATGGAGAACGCCTTAAAGCCGATGAACTGCCCGGGCGGAATGCTCTGGTATAAATCAAGACTTCACTCATACCGCGAACTCCCTTTAAGGGTCTCGGAACTCGGTCATGTCCATAGAAAAGAGTTCAGCGGTGCCTTGACCGGACTTTTCAGAGTTATCGCATTTACTCAGGATGATGCTCATATTTTCATGCGTTCGGAACAGATCAAGGATGAGATACTCGGCGTCATAAGGCTTACTGACAGGATCTACAGGACCTTCGGTCTTGAGTATTCACTTGCGCTTTCAACCCGCGGAGAGAAATATATCGGCAAGCTTGAAGACTGGGAGATCGCAACAAAAGGTCTTCAGGATGCTCTCGATGAATACGGACAGCCCTATGTGATAAATGAAGGTGATGCTGCTTTCTACGGTCCTAAAATTGATATTTATGTAAAGAATGCTCTCGGAAAGGCATGGCAGTGCGGAACTGTTCAGCTTGATATGAATCTACCCGAAAGATTCGACCTTAATTACATTGACGAGAATTCAGACAAGAAAAGAGTAATAATGATCCACAGAGCTCTTTACGGATCTCTCGAAAGGTTCCTTGGAATAATTCTCGAGCATTTCGGAGGGTTCTTTCCGCTTTGGCTCACACCTGTTCAGATAGCCGTGATACCGGTAAGCGATAAGTACAATGATTTTGCTCAGGAAGTTCACCGCAGGCTTCTCGACAACGGTTTCAGAGCAGAACTAGATGACAGATCCGAAAAAGTCGGTTACAAGATAAGGGAACTGGAGGCAGTCAGAAAAATCCCATACATGCTTGTGATCGGAGAAAAAGAAAGAGATACCGGAAGATTCACTGTCAGAAAGCACAAGGCCGGAGACATCGGAGAGTTCGGTTTCGAAGAAATTACAGGCATAATGAAAGAAGAGAACGATAAAAAGATCCTCCCAGAAGGATATAAAATTGAACTGTAAATTAAATCAAGAGGTGAAGTATTAAAAAGACCTTTTCCAAAAAGAAAGACACAGTCGAGCTTCCGACAAATGAAATGATAACCCACGAAAAAGTCAGGCTCATAGACGAGAACGGCGAGCAGCTGGGAATAGTAAGTTCGGAAGAAGCAAGAAAGATCGCTTTAGAAAAGAATCTTGATCTTGTTGAAATAGCCCCGACAGCCAAACCTCCGGTCTGCAAGATAATTGATTACGGCAAATACAGATATGAGCTTCAGAAAAAAGAAAAAGAATTAAAGAAGAAACAGCACACAGTTTCTCTTAAGACTATAAGGATCATGTCTGTTAACATTGATAATCATGACATAGAGATCAAGTCCAAAAAAGCCAGAGAATTTCTTGATGAAGGGAACAAAGTCAAAGTATTCCTTCAGTTTCGAGGGAGGGAGATCGTTCATAAGGAAATGGGTATAGAGCTTCTTAAAACATTTTACGGTTTTCTTGAAGATATAGCAAAAATTGATAAAGATATCGAGCAGGAAGGTTTCAGAAGAATATCAATGATACTGACTAAGAAATAGATACAGACTAAACGACGAAGGAGAAACAGGAAATGCCAAAAATCAAGTCGCACAGAGCGGCCAGAAAGAGAATGAGCCTTACAGCGAGCGGAAAAGTTAAAAAACGCTCAGCTTTTACGAGCCATTTACTTTCAAACAGGTCGTCAAAAAGAAAAAGACAGCTGAGAAAAGGAAGTGTTCTTTCTGCTGCAGACACAAAAAACGTAAAAAGATTACTGGTCGGTGTTTAATCAACCGGTAAAAACAAAGGAGAAAAAAAATGCCAAGAGCTAACACAAGAGTAGCCTCCCGTGCCCGCAGGAAAAAGGTCTTAAAGGCCGCGAAGGGTTATTGGGGAAGAAGAAGTAAGCTGATCGAGAGTGCTCTCGATGCGACCAAAAAGGCGGGTCAATACGCTTACAGAGACAGAAAAGTCAAAAAAAGAAAGTTCAGAGAACTCTGGATAATCAGGATAAATGCCGCAGCGAGAGAGCACGGTTTGTCTTATTCAGATTTCATGCACAAACTTTCACTTAAAAATATCACACTTGACAGGAAGGTCCTTGCCGGAATGGCAGTTGAAGATCCTGCAGGCTTCAAGAAGCTTGTCGAAAGTGTAAAGTAGTTTACGGGCGGTTCTCAAACCGCCCTTTTTATTTAATCAATTATCTTGACAAACCACTCTGCAATAGATATTATACAGTATATAAACTAAATTAAAGTTTAAGAGGCCTGTTATGAAGCTCTCAATGCGAAATATTTTTAGTGTACTTCTATTTATCGCTGTTATGATACCTCTATTTTCAGGCAGCAAGGCGACGATCCATTATAAAAACGGTTCGACCCTTGATTGCTTTGTGGAAAACTACGAGATCGGAAAGTATGCTGAAGTTATCGATGACAAAGGTAACAAAAGGATCATCAGCTGGGATAATATAAGCGAGGTTGTTTTTCTTAAGGAAGAAGAAGTATCTGTCGCTGTTCCCGATATAGTTGAAGAAGAACCGATAATTGAAAATGAAGAAATTGAATTAGAACCGGTAACAGATGCAGAATTGGAGTCTGCAGAGCCTGTGGCGGTTCCAGTCGCCCCCTTCTCAGAGAACAGCGGCGGTAAATCAATGCTTGAACAGTTTAAGTCAAAAGACAAGAAAGTTGAAGACAGTCAAACACTGAAAACTGAAGAAACCAGGCCGAAAAATGCAGCTGAGAGGTGGGCTGAAAGAAACAATCAGGAAGTTAAGCCTTCACAGACTTCAAGAGTAGTCACTGAAGAAATACCTGATGTTGATTATGACAGAAAATCCGGGAAAGTAAGCGTAGAATATTACAAAACTCTCGAATCTGATTCAAAAAGACGAAGCTGGATCGAGAACGGGGGGATTTTAAAAGGATCCGGTTTTACTGGAAATTACACATACACAAGCATGGAATTTGATAATTATGACGGCAGCACCACAGATTTCACTATGAACGGTTTCGGTTTTACATATTCAGGGACAATGAAATTTATTCAGCCTCCGAATTATGATGAAGGTAAGAATATGTGGGGCGGATTTTCGATCGGATTTATGGGTTCATTCAACGGGACTTTTGGAAGTATGGATATGCCGATGATAGGATTTGACTGGAACACGATGACTCAATACACATACATGGCAGAAATGAACATGACCATGCTGACCTATGAGTTTTCCGGTAATATCGGATATACTTTCGGATTGGGAAGATTTTTCACACCGGAGGAATGGAAAGGTGTCATGCTGGGTCTGTACTGGAAACCCAATTTTGTTATGTCAAAGGTCACAACAGAGATCGAAGGTGAATATTATGAGGGAGATCCGACAAGCTCTTTCAATCCGACCGGTTTTCAGTGGACGCTTGACTGGGGATCTTTTGGAGCTCTCGCAAATACACTCGCAAAAGAGGCACATTTATCTATAAACGGTTTTATTCTGCCCGAAACAGATGAGACGCCTTTCGTGTTCTCCGTCGGATTAGGTGTTGTATGGTATTAGTTTAATCTTAAAAACAAAAGGTTATATATGAAAATAATGTTTTCAAAAACCAATATCGTGATTATTGTTATCTTCGCTTTGTTGATTTTTGTCTCAGGTTGTTCAGATGACAATTCTTCAACTACAGAACCTTTCGTTGATCACACCGGTGAAATCGGAACAGTTACAGATATTGATGGTAATGTTTATCCTACGATCGGTATAGGATCACAGATATGGATGGCTGAGAACCTTAAAGTTACGCATTTCAGAAACGGAGAAGAGATACCTGAAGTTTCCGATTACAACGAATGGAAAAATTTGACTGGTGCAGGCAGACGCAGCTATAACAATGATCAGTTGATTTCCTCGGTTTACGGATCTCTTTTTAACTGGTATGCTGTAAAAGACTCAAGATTGATCGCTCCTGAAGGATGGCATGTTCCGACTGATGATGAGTGGGATATTCTTATAAACTGGGTTGGCGGAGAAGATAGCGCAGGAGTGAAGTTGAAAGAAACCGGATTTGATCACTGGAGCTATCCTAACGAAGGAGCTGCAAATGAAACGGGCTTCACTGCGCTTCCTGGAGGATGGAGAATAAACATGGGGAATTTTTACAATATAAACACCGAGGGATACTGGTGGGCAAGCACAAATGAATATCTGCCTTCAAGTTTCGCTCATGCTGTTTGCCTCTATAATGACAGTCTTAAATCTGACGGGTTGGCTGTAATAAAGCAATTCGGGCTTTCTGTACGCTGTGTTAAAGATTAGATCAGTTCGGTATTTCTTTTGATCAATTCAAGTGCTCTTGCACTGGCTTCCTGTTCAGCTCTTTTCTTCGAGTTTGATGTTCCGTCGGCTATAACTTTTCCGTCAACGATCACATTTACCGTAAAAGTCTTCTCGTGCTCGGGTCCTTCAGATCCGGTCAGTTCGTAAGTAGGCGGCGGGTAACCTTTAGACTGCACAAGTTCAAGCAGCTCGGATTTATAGTTTGAGTGTTTCTTGGTTCGTAATATCTCATCAGCATCATTTAGAATCAGTTTTTTTACCAGCGATGAAGCTTTTTCTATTCCGCCGTCAATAAATACAGCTCCTATAAGTGCTTCCATACAGTCCTCAAGAATGGAATCCTTATCTCTTCCGCCGGTCCGTTCCTCAAAATCACCCACAAGAATATATTTACCCAGATCGATCTTTCTTGCAGTCTCGCTCAGATTTTCACCTGAAACAAGAATTGATCTCATTTTTGTAAGATCACCCTCATGCTTTTCGGTGAAATTTTCATAGAAGTATTGTCCCGTCAAAAAATTCAGAACTGAATCTCCGAGAAATTCAAGCCTTTCATTCGAACTCTTCCTCTCTTCTCCGCTTCGTGCGGTAAAGGATCTGTGTTTTAATGCCTGAATGAGGAGATTTTTGTTCCTGAATCTATATCCGATAATACCCTCAAGCTCCCTGATATTTTCAAGGAGCTCATGCGGTATATTCTTGTCTTTATTAAAAAAAAGTGATGTCAGTGTCCGCAGCAATTCTAGCCTTCAAACTTTTTTACTAGTATGGAAGCATTGTGTCCGCCGAAACCGAAAGTATTACTGATCGCATACCTGACAGTTCTTTTAACGGCTTTGTGTGGAGTGTAATCCAGATCGCAGACCGGAAGATCAGGATTGTCAAGATTTATAGTAGGATGAACTGTATCAGTCTGAACGGCCTTAAGCGCACCGATAAGCTCAACTGCTCCTGCCGCTCCCAGAAGATGACCTATAATTGATTTTGTTGAATTGATCGCGATCTTGTATGCATGGTCTCCGAACGCTTTTTTGATGCCGACGGATTCTGCATAATCACCTGTAGGCGTAGCAGTGCCGTGAGTGTTGATATGATCTATATCATCAGGTTTGATCCCGGCATCATTAATTGCGGCTAACATCGCCCTTTTCGCTCCGTCACCTTCGGGGTCCGGAGCCACGATATCTTTTGCATCTCCGGAAAATCCTATACCTGCGATCTCACCGTATATTCTCGCGCCTCTCTTCACAGCATGTTCATACTCTTCAAGAACAAGCATTCCGGAGCCTTCGCCCATTACAAATCCGTCCCTGTCTTTATCAAACGGCCTGCTTGCTTTTTTCGGTTCATCGTTCCTTGATGAAAGTGCCTTCATATTTGAAAAACCGGCGATCGCAAGATCAGTTATTACCGCTTCAGCTCCTCCGCATATAGCATAATCCGCGTCACCGTACTGGATAGTTCTGAAAGCTGTTCCTATAGCGTGACCTGCTGATGCGCAGGCAGAAGTAAGCGAATAGTTAGGTCCTTTCAGATCCCACTTCATCGAGATCCTTCCTGCGGCAATGTCAGATATCATCATTGGAATGAACAGTGGGCTTACCCTTCTCGGGCCTTTCTCCATCAGAACTTTCTGATTGGACTGCCATGTTTCCATTCCGCCTATACCTGAGCCTGTTATAACAGCGAATCTATTCCTGTCAACCGATTCGAGATCGATGCCGGAGTCCTTCATAGCGCTTTCAGCAGCTATGAGAGCGTACTGTGTAAATCTGTCAAGCCTTTTGGCTTCGTTCCTGTCAAAATATTTTTCAGGGTCATAATCCTTTATCTCGCCGGCGATCTTTACCGAGAATTCCGAGCAGTCGAATCTTTCTATACCGGAAATTCCCGATACTCCGTTCAACAGATTATTGTAAAATTTCTCAACATCGTGTCCGATGCTGGAGAAAACGCCCATTCCGGTTACAACAACTCTCTTTTTCATAAAACTGAATCCAATTTAATTTACCAGTTACGCTATAAAAAACAAGGGAAAATCTTTCCCCTGTTCTTTAAGCACACTATAAGAATAAAAAGCGACTATTCACCGATCTGTTTCTTTATGAAATCAATTGCTGATCCTACAGAAGTGATCTTTTCAGCGTCTTCTTCTTCTATCTTTATATCAAACTCGTCCTCGAATTTCATAACGAGCTCAACAGTTGCAAGAGAATCTGCGCCAAGGTCATTAATAAACGATGCCTCGGGTACTACGCTTGCTTCGTCAACGCCAAGTTCGTCCATAATTATTTCTTTTACTCTTTGTTCGACCGACATTTTAATCTCCTTTGATTTTTAATTAACCAGCTGAAATATAATTGCATTGTTTTTCTAAGTCAAGAAATTTATGTTCAATAAACTCTAAAAAAAACGGATGATATTAAGCATTGACAAGAAGTTCAAAAAGTATTAGCTTTGTCAAAAAAACCGGAGTGATCTAATGAAACACGCATATATTCTAACGATCCTGATGACAATCATAACCCGGGCCTTTTCTCTGAATGATTCAAAAGAATTGTTCAGCTATCAAAGTGCCGGATATTCAGGCGGTGAAATAATATTGTCTATACCGGATTATGAAATAACGGAATTTTCTTCTGACGGAACAGATTATTCGAGAATAATCTTCGATAAAGGTGTTCACACCAACAGGAAAGGTTTTGCCGAACTTCCTTATTTGAGTGCCTCAATTCAGATCGGACAGAACAGAAATATGACAGCTGTTGTCTCCGGAAGTGATTTTATAGATATAAAACTTGAATATCCGATGCTACCCTCCAGAGGTCCCTTAACAAGAGATCAGGATATTTCAAAAATACCTTATGTGATATCAGAAGAGTCATTAACAGATAAATGGTACCCGGAAAATCTGATCGAGAACAGCGAACCGTTTATAATCAGGGATACGAGAGGCATCAATGTGGTCTTCTATCCTTTCAGATATAATGCAGAGAAGAATATACTGAGAATATACAGATCAGTTACTGTAAAGCTTACAGAGAATGAAGAAGAACCGGTAAATGTTCTGCCTTCAAACAAAGGTCTGATCACCGGAGAAATGGAGGGAGTTTACAGATCGCTTTACATTAATTATAATGAATCAAAATCCCTACAGGTTGGAGACAGGGGAGAAATTCTTGTGATCTATACACCTGAGAACGGAGGTCTTGATGCTCTAAAGCCCTATATTGACTGGAAAATGCAGCTTGGACATAAAGTTCATACACTTGAAGTTCCAAACGGAACTGATCTTGATGCTTCAGGAACTGTCAGGCAGGCTTATGAGAGCAATAACAACATTTTGTATGTCCAGCCGGTCGGTGACTGGGCAAATCTTAAATCAAGATATTCACTTGAGCTCGACGGATCAAAAGACCCTGTTCTGGGATGTGTAGCCGGTAATGACAAATATCAGGATGTGATCATCGGAAGATTTTCTGCAAACGATTCACTTCAGCTTTCAATCCAGATCAATAAAACAATTGAATATGAAAGAGATCCGGATATTTCGGGAGAGTGGTACACAAAAGCACTTGCACTTGCCTCGAACGAGGGAGAAGGGATCGGTGATGACGGGGAAAGTGATGAGATTCACAACGAGATAATTAATAATTACAAACTTTTACCGTCAACATACACTGAAGTTTATACCGGATACCAGGCAGACGGTGCAGGTTCGACTCTTATATCATCCTACATTAATCAGGGTGTTTCTCTGATCAATTATACAGGACACGGATATACTCAGGGCTGGGGCGGGCCGAGCTTCAGTAACACCAATGTGAACAATCTTACAAACGAGAACCGTCTTCCTTTCATTGTTTCAGTTGCCTGCGTTGTAGGTCATTTCTCCGGATCATCAGACTGCTTTGCCGAAGCATGGCTTAAAAAGGCGGGCGGTGGTGCAGTAGCAGGTTGGTTTGCAACTATAAATCAGCCTTGGGTTCCTCCTATGAGAGGTCAGGATTATTTCAACGATATCCTTATAGGCGGATATGATTATACCCATAATCCCGGGAATGGTGATTCAACATCCGATCAGATGATCACATTCGGATCCATAGCAGTAAATGCTGCAGCTCTGACCCTTGGAGAGGCTCCGTCAGACGCATCTACAATCTCAACTGTAGAAACTTGGACAGTATTCGGTGACGCTGCACTCCAGGTCAGAAGAGATAAACCTGTTATTCCTGATAATATGAATAATACTGTATTTATCGATAATTATTCCACGACGGTA
Organism: Candidatus Delongbacteria bacterium; assembly: GCA_016938535.1. Next base: position 8,494 of record JAFGUL010000183.1, on the reverse strand, counting down.
CTTTCTAACGGCCTGCCTGCCCAAGGCGCAACCGTAAGTCTGTTTCAGAACGGTAATGTATTTTGCGGGATAACCGATGCTGAAGGTAATGTGTCGATCGATCATACATTTATTGAAGGTGATATTGTTCTGACCGTTTCAGGATTTAATTTGGCTCCGATTCAGGAGACACTGCCGGTTATAATTCCCCAGGGTCCGTACCTGACGATAAGAGATTATTCTTTCAGCACAACTGATTACGGCGAATTGTCGTCAATGAACTTCATGATCTCCAATATCGGTCTTGAAAACAGTGACGGAATAAATATGAGCGTCTCAACTGATTCTGAGTATGTTCAGATGATCCAGGATAATTATACATTTGAAATTGACTCTTTACGACCGGAACAGACCGCTACAGTCGAAGGTGCATTCAGTTTCATGATCGATCCGAATGTTCCCGATCAGGAAAGGATAAGATTCGATATAGCTATTAATGATTCATTCGAAAAAAATTCTTATAATTCTACTGTATATATGACAGCCAATGCTCCCGTAATAGAAATTTCGCATTCGTTCGATACAGAATCAGCAATACAGGGTGAAGATCAGCAGGTAAGTTTTTTTGTAAAAAATGAAGGTCATGCCGGATCCGGAGAGATCACAGCAGTGCTTGACCAGATCACGGAATTTGATATTCAGATAAGTTCATCTGTGAATTTAGAACCTGTTCCTCCGGGAGCAACCGCTGAATTAGTTTTTAACTGCAGCTACGGGACAGACATACTTAACTCATCTAAAGCCGACTATAAGTTATCACTTAATTCGACAACAGGTTTAACGGAAGAATATTTCTATTCACAGGCTATAGGAATGACGGATAATTTTTCGACCGGAGATTTTACAGCAAATAACTGGGTGTTTTCGGGCGACAAAGAGTGGATCATAGATGATCTGGTTTACTTTGAGAAAGGTTTCTCCGCCTCATCAGGAGAAGTGGGGGACAGCGAAAGCTCGTCAATTTCAGTAATATTTAACTATCTCGAAGACGGAGAGATCAGCTTTTACAGAAAAGTTTCTTCAGAGCTGACTTATGATAAGCTCGGTTTTTACATAAACGGACAGTTGAAAAGTTTCTGGAGCGGCAACCGTGACTGGGCAAAAGAATCTTACGATGTTTCTGCTGGTATAAATGAGTTTAAATGGACTTTTTCAAGAGACGCCAGCTACGGATCGGGAGCAAATAAGGCATGGATCGACAACATACTTGCTACAGGAATATCAACTTCAGATATTGAGTGCGAAAATGAAGCATTACCTGTGAGTACAGAGCTTTATCAGAATTACCCTAATCCGTTCAATCCTTTTACTCAGATCAAGTTCGCGCTTTCAAAAGCTTCCGAAGTAAAATTGAGTGTTTACAATATTTCAGGCCAGAAAGTAGCTGAACTTGAGAACGGTTCGGTACATGCAGGAATACACACTGTGAATTTTGACGGAAGCAGATTCAATTCGGGAGTTTATTACTACACGCTTGAAACTGACGGTAAAGCGCTCACGAAGAAGATGATTTTGATAAAATGATGTCCGGTATTATTTCGTTTCTTTCAGCATCAGTACGAAAGGTATTACAGCTATCGCGAGAAATGCAGTGATCAAGTAAGTTGTATCAAGACCGAATATATCAGAAAGCAATCCTACGGTCAGTACCATGACCGAGCTCCCGACGAAGCTTATCGTCATATAAGTCCCGTTCAAAAAAGATAAATTCTCAGTATCCCTTTCCTGAACGAGAGCGAGGATTATCGGATTGCTGCCCAGAAGAATAAACCCGCTCAAAGCCAGAACGGGAAAAATAAAAAATCCCGATGAGTATATAAAAGCCAGCATAAGAACCGGATTTAAAGTCGAAAGACCCAGCAGAGTTTTCTTCCTGCCGATCCTATCAGACAGTATTCCGATTATAAATGTACCGGCTGCTCCTGCGAACTGAAGTACGGAAAGCGAAATTCCTGAAACCCATAGGGAATTACCCTTGAAATTCATATAGGTAGGAAGATACAGGGTCAGAGCCGAATGCATTCCCGATCTGAAGATCACTATTCCTGTGATGATAATGAAAAATCTTATATATTTTCTGTAATCTCTAAGCTTTGCGTTCCCGTTCTCATTTTTTTTGTGGACAGATATTTTTCTAACCTTCAAATATAGAAAAGCCGCGACTGCGAGACCGAGAGGCATTACACGCCAGCTGCCCTTAAATGACCATAGACTTATCGCGCTAAGGATAACGAGAGGTCCGAGAAATCTGGCAAACTCACCTCCTAGCATGTAGAAACTCATTCCGAGGCCCAGTTTTTCTGACGCGACCTTTTTGATTATAACAGGACCGGGAACATGATAAATGCTGGTTCCGAGACCTGCGATAAAGATCAGTATGAACAAAGTTAAGAAATCATTTACAGCTCCCAAAAGGCTCATTGAAACTGTAATTATTATGCATCCGAGTATCAGAAAGTATTTGGCATCGAGCCTGTCGGCGATCATCCCGAAAAGCGGATTCAAAAGCGAAGGAATTTTCCTTGCAAAGTCTAGTAGTCCGGCCTGAAATTTTGAAATTCCCAGTCCCGAAATTAGAAGAGGAAGTACGGGAGCGAGAAAAGCGGAATATGTGTCTGCTATCAGATGTGAAATTGAAACTGTGAGTACGATCGGAAGGTCAAACTTCTTCTTTTTCTCTTCTGTAATCTCATTTGTGCTCAATGCCGGTCTCCTTTTTTCGGTCTCAAAATAAAACTAAATTTTACTGTTTAAACAATGAGAATTTTTATATAATACATTCAATAAAAAATAAAAGGTCAGGGCATGAAACATAAAGAAGTTATAGAACTGGTAAAAGAACTCATAAGAATTGATTCCAGAAATCCTTTCGATCTAGTAAAAAAGAATGGAAAATATTATCAGGGTTCAGGAGAAGCAAAGATAAATAAATTTCTAGAATTGAAACTCCAGGAAGCCGGTTTTAGGGTTGAGAAGCAGTTTGTATTTCAGGATAAAAAAGGTGTTAAACATTACAATCTTCTGGCAGAGAAAGGAGAAGGGGAGAGCTCGATCCTGTTTTATGGTCATTCGGATACTGTGTCGTCTGATACATGGCTGAGTACCAAGACAGCGCTTACTCCAAGAGAAGGAACGGTAACATTTCAGGGTAAAAAAAGAAAAGCGCTATTCGGACTCGGTTCGAACGATATGAAAACGGGTCTGGCGGTGATCTGTCTTGCTTTCAGGGATGTACTCCCAACAGGATACAAGATCAAGGTAGCCTTCGGCATTGACGAAGAATACTATTCTGCGGGTGCGAATGTGTTGGCTCAAAGCCCGTTCATGGACGATGTGAAGGCAATCGTAGTTCCGGAAATAGGGGACGGGCCGAACAGATTTTACGGACATGAAACTCTGGGCATAGGCAGGCTCGGAAGGTGCGAGTTCGAGATTGGTGTTTACGGAACCGGCGGTCACGGTGCAATATCGAAGGATCCGTCTTTTGTCAGCGCAGCAGTTGAAGCATCAAAATTCGCAGTGGAGTTCGAGAAGTTCAGGAAAAGTTATAGCGATGTTTTTGTTTTCAATACAGAAAAAGTACCTGATGTCAAAGCTTCAAATAAAATTGAAGGCTCAATGTTTATCTCAAAGATCGACTGCGGGAACGAAAGTCTTTCAATTCCGTCTTCAGGAAGAATAGTAATTGACTGCACATTCACACCGAACATGTCCATAAGAAAAATAAGAAAAAAGCTGAAAGACTTTATTGATTCGCTGTATAAAAAAAGAATTCTAATTCCCGTTGTTGTAGAAGGAGTCGAAAAAAAGATCAAACTAAAGCTTAAAAAAAGACCGACACCGTATAGCGAAGCTTACCTGACTCCTGCGGATCATCCCTTTACCGTTCATGTCAGAAACTGCATTGACAGTATCGGGACATTCAGGAATTATAACATGGGATATTCTGTTGCTGACGAAAATGTTTTCAAAAGGTACAGGCCTGATATTCCGGTGTTAGTTTCCGGACCTGTGGGCTGGAACTCTCACAGAGCAGATGAATGGGCAGAGATCGAAAGTATAGAAAAATTGTTTGAACTCTATCGGGAAATAGGAAAAAAATTCGGAGAGTATTGCGGATAAATCTATTTCGCCAGAATCATTTTATGTGTTACGATTTTATTCCCGTATCTTAGAACAGAATAATAAATACCGCTTGAAAGTCTGCTCCCGTCAAAATTAAATGAGTGATTTCCTTTGTTCAAATTTCCGTTATATAAAGTCTCGACCATTCTTCCTTTAGAATCGAAGATCATCAATTCCACTTGAGAATTTAAGGACAGATCAAAATTGATGATAGTGTAAGGATTAAAAGGATTAGGATAGGAAGTATAGTTTAAATCATGATCATGTATTTCGTAAGTTCCAGTTGTTTCTGAAAATTTATCAGGTATTATTACCATATCTATCCAGATCCTGTCAAGATTGAAGAGAGGATCATAAGGGCTTTTGAAGTATTCCCATTTTAGTATTCTGGGACCAGATCTGACACTGTATGACATTAATCTCCAGTCTCTTATTCCCGACCATAAGTACGGTGACTCTGTTGCAGTCATGTTGAGATCATCAATGTAAAAATTCAATTTGTTGTAATAGTCTCTGCAGGATGTCTTGTAGGCAAAAACTACAACACCCGGTTCAGTCAGGTTAAGTTCCACGCTTATTGCAGAAGTCTCTCCGCCGTTTATTTCTCCGGACCTTAAGGATTTCGAGCCGAAATATGACTCTTCTTCAGTAACAAACCAGTCAGCATTACCCGACTGAGTCCATCTTATAATTGAATCTTCAAGTTTCGCGATCTCGAAATCTTCATAAACTGATGTAGGATTAATGATCTTGACATCGGTCTGAACATATATATCCCGACCATGGATTCTTGCAATGATGCTCAGGTCAGATACTCCGTTAACTGCAGTTTTCGAAAGGATAAGTTCACCTTCAGAAATAATAGCCTCAACAATATTCGGGTTGGTATTGTTTTTTATTTCATAATCTATTATGCTGTGATCATCAGCCCTAAAATAGTCCGCGATGTTTAAAGCTGTCTGCTCCTCAGTCAACAAGAGTTTATCTGAATCATTTTTTACAGCAAGACCGTAAAATGATGCTAAAGCCCGTTTTATCATGATATCAATATCGTCAACAGAAGCATCGTCATTTAATGTGCCTACTATCCTGTTATTCTTTCCGATAAAAGTAAAATTATCAGCAAAATCGGTTCGATATCTGAAACCCAGTTCATCTTTTGTGGCCAAGCTAAAATTATTATTATGTATTTTTTTGAATTCAAGTAGTTCTTCATAAGTATTTAGGTTGGATGATCCTCCAATTGCAAAAAATTCACTTTGATCTTCCTGAAGATATATTGCTTTATGAAGATTTACTGCCTCCGGCAGTACAGCATAGCCCGTTCAGCTGAAACATGCTTCAAAAAGATAGAGAATTACTGCCCTGTCGTTAGCTGTATAATCATTTATTCTGTGGCTGGAATAATCAATATTGTAAAAATCATCCCATTCTGCAGCCGTAAATGAAACAGAGCCAATACTTATCGGGTCATTATTTACAGCATATAGAGAAGTTAAAGACAGTATTATCATTATGAGCATCCTGTACATCGCTGATCTCCTTCTATTTTAGAAATACAATTTTTTTCGCCTGAGTGTTATTTCCTGCTTTAAGAACCATGAAATAGGTGCCTCCGGCAAGATCAGAAGGTGAGATGATAAATGAATGTCTGCCTGAACCCATTTCTTCGTTTATGATCTCCATTATTTCCCTGCCTTTTAAATCGTAAAGATTTAATTTCACATGCTCTTTTTGGTCAAGTTTAAAAGAAACCTCAGTTTCAGGGTTAAAGGGGTTTGGAGATATTTTCAAATCATGGCTTTCGGGAATTAAGCCTCCTGAAACAGCGGAAGAAAGGTTATCCGGAAGTACAGCAAAATCGATCCAGACAGCATCGTTATCCGAGGCTCCCCACTCATTTTTATTGTATTCCCACATTAGCTCATAGTCGCCTCTTGCAAGCTGAAATGAGACCATTCTCCAATCATTGTTACCGCCCCAGAGCTCTCTGCTTTCTCTTAAGGTTACATTTACTCCGTTCATATAGAAATTAAGGAAATCCCCGTCTATCTCATCGAGATAATACTCATAATAGGAATCGGTTTTGTATGCAAAAGAAATTGCGGATTCTGTATCAAGAGTGATATTGATCTTTAATGCAGAACTCATTGAATGATCGATTTTCCCCGACTTAAGGCTCATTTTTCCCGAATAGCTGTTTGTAAGATCTGTTTCCCATCCGCCGCTATCAGCGATCCAGTTTAACGGAGATCCTGATAGTGATCCGTACTCGAAATCCTCAAGCTCATAATGCTGTGAGTTAATAACGGATATTTCAGTTCTGATCTGTATATCTTTGTCTTTTACACCGATCGAAACAGTCATGTCTGTATGTCCCGGTTTTGATCCGCGTGAGAGATATATCTCGTCTCCTGAGATTTCATAATCACAGACTGACTCATCAGTTGATCCGGTTATATTGAATTCGACCTCATTAATATTTTGATAATAGAATAGATCGGACAGTTTGATCATTTCCTGATCATTGTCCAGAAAATAATAGTTCGGGTGTTCTTTTGAACGGATACCGTAAAAAGTCGCCATTGCTTCTTTTATTTTTTCTTCGATCATGGTTTTTTCAGCGGAAGAATTCAATATTCCGACTATACGGTTATCTTTCCCTATGAATACGAACTGACCGGAAAAATAATCGTAGAAACGGCCCAGTTCTGAAAAGGCGGAAAGATTATAATCCAGAGAATTAACATCTCTGAATATTTTTAAATCCGCGTAGTTATACAAATTAGTGGCTGCTCCTACGGCATAAAAATCCTTTTCTGTCAGGTTGTTTATAACATCATTCAAATTCATCGCCGACGGCGATTCTGCAATTCCGGTTCAGCAGGTTTGAGCCGTGAAGAAGTGCAGAACTACAGCTTTTTGATCTGATGTGATCTCATCAACTTTCTTTCTCGAGAATAAAGTATTCCCGTTCAAGTCCCAGTCCGAATCAATAAAGCTGATGTCCCCAATTTTGATCTGATGTTCAGATGCAAAAAGAGAAAAGAAAGCGGTCAGCAGAATTATTGTGGTGTTTAATTTGGATGTCAAGAACAATTCCCCTTTTTTTTAATTAAGTATATAGTAAAAATACTATAATCTCAATGAAAAAAATCATAAAAATTATAATAATTTCATGAACATTATTCGTTTGCGTTTAGTAGAAAAAATGTATAATTTTCAAACCGCAAATAAAACTGAAACGAAAATCAAGGAGAAGATTATGAGCAGAGTAGTCATAATCATGGGCAGTAAGAGCGACAGTGACTGCATGAAGAATTGCGAAGAGTATCTGAATTACTTCGGCATTGACTATGAAGTTAAGATATTATCAGCGCACAGAAATCCTCATGAAGTTGCAGATTTTGCGCAAAATGCAGAAAAAAACGGTGTGAAGATCATAATTGCAGCGGCAGGCATGGCAGCTCATCTCGGCGGTGTAGTTGCAGCTCATACGATTCTGCCGGTACTCGGTGTTCCAATGAAGGGCGGAGTTATGGACGGACTTGATGCTCTTCTTTCTTTTGTGCAAATGCCGGCCGGAGTTCCCGTACCCACTCTTGCTGTCGGAAACGCGGGGGCCAGGAATGCGGGAGTTACTGCAGCTCAAATACTCGCCTTAAATGATAATGGTATCAAGGAGAAACTGATTGAGTTCAAGAAAAACGGATGTAAGATCTGAAAAAACTTTAGTAATAATCCCTACATATAACGAGATCGAGAACATATCGAGGATGATCGAAACAGTTTCCGGACTTCCCGAATCGCCGGATATTCTGATAGTTGATGACAATTCTCCCGACGGAACAGGTGATATGGTAGCTGAAATTCAGAAACTGAAAGATAATGTCAGCATAATCCGCCGGAAAGGAAAACTCGGGCTCGGTACTGCATATATCGAAGGTTTCAGATTCGCCATCGAAAAAGAATATGATTTTATCATTGAAATGGACTGTGATTTTTCTCATGACCCAAAGGATATTTCAAGATTATTGGCGGAAATGGAAAATCACGACCTTGTAATAGGATCGAGATATATCCAGGGTGTAAATGTTGTAAACTGGCCGCTAAAAAGACTGCTTTTGAGCATAGGTGCGTCAGTCTATACAAGACTGATTACGGGTTTGCCGCTAAAAGATGCCACTTCAGGATTCAAGTGTTTCAGAAGAAAAGTACTGGAATCGATAGATCTTAATTCCATCAGGTCCAACGGATATTCCTTTCAGATCGAAATGCACTTTAAAGCCTGGAAAAATAAATTCAGGATCAAAGAGATACCGATAATTTT
>JAFGUL010000182.1 GCA_016938535.1 Candidatus Delongbacteria bacterium | reverse complement strand
ATGAACCCGAATGCGACCTTAAACGATAATGTGCCCGAAAGATTCAGAGGTCTTGACAGGTTCGCCGCCCGTAAAAAAGTGGTCGCCGAGCTCACTGAGCTCGGACTGGTTGACAAGATCGAAGATCATGTTCATCAGTTAAGCGTGAGTCAGCGCGGCAAGGAGCCGATCGAGTATCTGATGTCAGAGCAGTGGTATCTTAAGATGTCAGAGCTCGTAAAGCCGGCGCTCGAAGTGGTGAACAACGGCACGATAAAATTCCATCCCGAAAAATGGGTCAAAACATACAATCACTGGCTCGATAATGTTCAGGACTGGTGTCTTTCCCGTCAGCTGTGGTGGGGTCACAGGATACCGGTTTACTACTGCTCGAACGAGGGCTGCGAATCCGTGAAAATGGTCTCATCGTCGAAACCGGAAAAATGTGAAAAATGCGGTTCTTCCGATCATATCCGTCAGGACGAGGATGTTCTCGACACCTGGGCTTCAAGCTGGATCTGGCCTTACGAGGTTTTCAGAACTAAAGAAGAGCAGGATTATTTCTATCCGACCGACATCCTTATCACCGGCCCCGATATTATTTTCTTCTGGGTAGCGAGGATGATAATGGCAGGCATGGAATTTAAAAAAGAGATACCTTTCAAAGATGTTTATTTCAACGGAATGGTAAGGGACGAGAAGGGCAGAAAAATGTCCAAATCTCTCGGCAACTCCCCCGATCCGCTGAATGTTATAAAAGAGTACGGTGCTGATGCTTTGAGATTCACGATGATCAGGCTTACTCCGGTCGGGAACGATATTCTCTTCTCGACAGACAAGTGCGAAATAGGCAGAAGTTTCGCCAACAAGATCTGGAACGCGGCAAGGTTTCTGATGATGAACAAGGAAAAGAATCCAGGCATAAAACAGGCGTGTCATACCGATACCATTGAGGATAAATGGATAAATTCAAGACTGAATAATACTATAGCGATAGTAGAAGAAAAAGTTAAGACCTTCCAGCTCAATGAAGCACTAAAGGCTGTTTATGAATTTTTATGGAACGACTTCTGTGACTGGTATATCGAGATGGCAAAATCGCGATTCCAGTCAGAAAATGAAGCGGAAAGAAACTCTGTTCTTGAGAACGCTTTCTATAATTTCGACATTGCTTTAAGGCTTCTTCATCCGTTCATGCCTTTCATTACAGAAGAGTTGTGGATGTGGATCGGTAACAGGGATGAGAATGATTCGATCATGCTTTCGGTAATACCTGAAGCTGAGCTTAGTCTGATAGATCCGGATTCTGAAGCTGTTATGGAAACCGTAAAGGATATAGTCGGAAAGATCAGGAATATCAGAGCTGAAAATAACATATCTCCGACAAAACCGCTCGATCTTATTTTTAAAACCGAAGATGAAGATATTAAAAAATTTGAACCGATCATAAAGTTTCTCGCAAAGATCGAAAATGTTATATTAGATTCAAATGCCGAAAAACCTAAACTTTCAGCAACAGCTCTTATCGGCGGAACAGAAATGTTCATTCCTCTTGAGGGTATAATTGATGTAAAAGCAGAGATCGAAAAAATTGAAAAAGAGATAGCAAGGCTTGAAGGTATAAATGCAGGAATAAACAATAAACTTTCCAACGAGCAGTTCGTTTCAAGGGCACCTGAAGCCGTTCTTGCGAAAGAAAGAGAAAAACTTTCGACTAATGTGGAATCGATAAAGAAACTGAAAACCGGTCTTGAGAATTTTATTTAGAGAGGACTGATGAAAAGAGGCCTCATAATATTTATTCTGACCGTTACAGCTGTTCTGTTCAGCTTTGACATCAGAGATTATGAGCCTAAGCAGATAACGACCGAGTCATCACGGGAATCCGATGTTGTAATTAAGGATGAGAAAACGATCTTTTTTGCCTCGGACAGAAGCGGGAATTTCGATATTTACAAAAAAGATCTGGAAAAAGAGACTGTAACAAAAACAACCTCTACGCCCGGCAATGAATACCCGAAATATTATGACGGCAAGAATATTCTCATGGTCTCTGATGAAACCGACATTCACGGCAATATCTATTTCTTAAGTGAGAATGGGGACCAGGAGCTTGTTTATAATTCCATCGGAAAAGAATTTGGTCCGTTCATTAAAAAAAAGAACATATTCTTTGTTTCAGAACATGACACGGACTTCAATCTTGTTTCCGTAAGAAAGGGTAAAAATAAGCGCGAGATGATCATCCATGGTCAGGTCGGGAACAAATTACTGTTTTATGATGATATGACAGTTTTATTTCATTCAAAAGCGGGAGCTGACGGCTTTAACGATCTTTTCTCTGCAGTTATTGATGAGGATTCATTAAAAAATTACGAACAGATCACATACGGAAGAAAAATTCTTACAGGTTTCGATATATCACAAGACGGCGAAATGATAGTGTATTCTGCCGTAACCTCTGACACGAACGGAGATTTAAAGATAGACAGGTTTGACAACTCGGTTCTTTACAGACTGGACAGGGCGGGCAGCTACTGGACCGATCCCGTTCAGCTCACTTCAGATTCCTATTCATCAAGAGATCCGAAAATTTCTCATGAAGCCGGGATATATTTCATATCGGACAGGCGCGGTAATGATGATGTGTGGTCATGTGGTTTTGAGGGTGTAGCACCTCTCAGGAACGATTTCTTCGGACAGAAAAGAGTATCAGAAGAGATATTAGATATCTATAGAGCAGAAAAAGCACTTTCTTCAGCATCAGGACAGAACGACGCAAATGATCTTTCCGAACTTTTATCCACGGCACTTATATCATTTAACAGAGCGCTGTCGAGGCCGGGATCGTCACAGGTGGAAATGGCTGATGTTTATTTCAGAATTGCAGAAATATATGAAGAATCTAAAAATTATTCCTCAGCGGAGTCAATATACAGGATAATTGGTGCGAGATATTCTTCAAATGAAATGATTTCCGGCACGGCTGAACTTAAAAGACTGTCGGCAGAACTGAAAAGAAAAGGTGTTTCAGATTCGGAATACAGCTACGAACTCGGTGTTCATCTTGACTATCTGAATTCGCTCACGGAAAAATACAGTGACGGATCTGTAAAGAATCAGATATATCTCAGGATAGGTGAAATACAGTTTAGGCTCGGGAATAATGCTTCGGCCGGCAGTTATTTTACAATGGCCGCAAAAAATCCTGACGGTTCGGATAATCCTGAAAGCACATTCCGTTTAGCGGTAACCGCATTCGCCAACGGCAACATTAAAGGCGGAAGCGAACTGCTTCAGAAAGCAATAGATTCAGCTCCGGATCATAAAACAAGGGAAAAATACATAAAAGAATATTTTTCAGACTCAACCGAAAAGAAAGGCGAAAGCACCGAAAGGATAGTTCAGGCCATTAACGATAATAATCTTGACAAAGAACTCAGATCTTATGCGTGTATGATAATGGGGGATAAAGCTGAAGAACAGGAAATAAAAACAGAATACTACGGTGAGGTGAAAAAATATTTTGTGTCGGATCCGACGAATGTACTTCTAAAAAAATTCTCTGCAGTATCTGATCTTAAGCTTGCCGGTATGTATATTGAAAATAATATGACTGATGAGGCTGAGGGCACCCTGAAATATATGATAGAAAATTATTCAGGGATAGAATACGACATATATCCTGCTCTTGCGGCTTCAAAGCTTTCACGGATCTATCTAAGCAGGGCGGATGATTTCATAAAAAAGAAAATGTTCGACAACGCACTTCTTCCATACTATGAAGCATACAGGCTCGATAAAAATAATATTTTTGTGTTGAGAGGGATCGTGGATTCATATCACGGCCTCGGCAGATTAAACGAAGCGGTGAATTTCTTTACCGATGAGCACGGGGAAGATATCAATAATCCTTTTTTGAATTATGCGCTCGGTTACGCTTATGCCGTAAAAGGATCTTCCTCAAGGAGCTCAGTTAAGCAGGATATTATCAATGCGGTCAGGTATCTCGAGAGAGCTATCGAGCTTAAAGGGGATCTTACATACGCATATCTTACGCTTTCATTCTGCCACGAGGGTCTTTATAATATTTCCGTTCAGGAAAAACAGAAAGAAAAAGACAAAAATATCGCACTCAAAGGCATTGATTACATCATCGGGCCATTAAAATTCATTCTTCAGACGGTCAAGATTATTGACGATGAAGAGATAGATCATAATGACGAAGCAGTTTCGGTACTGAACAGGGGTCTGAGCCTGTGCGATCCCGGAAAACAGAAAGAACTTTACCTCCAGATGAGACTCAACCTTGCAAATAATTACTATACAATGGGTGAATATGCAAGAGAGCAGGCGCTGGTTCATTACAGATATGTGATCAATGAGGGCTACTGGTTTTCATCACAGGAGCAGAAGGCGGTTGTTTATGAAAGGACCGGTCACTGTTTTTTTACATTGAATAATGCGGATGCGGAGAAATATTACGAAACTGCACTTAAGCTCTACAAAGAACTTAATGACAGGCAGAGCGAACTTAGGGTTTCGATGAGGATAGCTCTTGTATATCTTTCCCTTGAGGACGATGAAGGCGAATTTATCGGCGGATTTGACGCATTTGAGAAATATTCGGAGATAATTATCAAGCTGAAAAGCGAAGATAACCGGAAAGCTCTAGATATGATAAGAAGGAACAGCGCATTCGCAAAATTTATTGACGAAGAATATGAGGTGTCATCCGGGATAATAGAGGAACTGATCGAAGGCGAAAGCATACCTGAAATAAAATTATCTGAAGATGACTACATTATACTTACACTTCTCGGCTTAAATATCCCTGTATGGAAATTCGGTCTTACTATAGGATCGCAGTATTCGGAAGGTTTTTTCGGGGAAGACGAACTTGCGCTGCTTTATTCGATGAAAGCTTCAAATTATCAGAACCTGAAGGAATTCGACAAGGTAAAGAACGGACTGAAGAAAAAGGCTGAAATTTTCAGAGAGAAGAAAAATGATCTTGCATTGAGCCTGATAGAGAACAGGCTCGGTCTCATAGGATATTTTTCGGCAGATTATCCCGAAAGCATAAGAAGGTTCAGACGCTCGAAAGATTTATGTACGAAACTTGAATTTTTTTATGCTGCGCTTATAAACGAGAACAATATACTCAAAACGCACATAAAAGAATTCAGCGTAAATGATGAAAACCGTATAAATGAAACGCTCAGAGACACAACTGTTTATCATATTTCCTATTCAGCTTCTGAACCTTTTGACCGGGCAGAACATTTAAATCTAAAGGGAATTTTAAATTACATGCTGTTTAAAAAACTCCGAGAGTCCCATGAACCGGCAGACTTATACAGAGCTTACAGATATCTGATATCGGCCAAAGATCTATTCAGAGAAGCATACGATGAAATTATGCTTCAGATCAGACCGGGTGAAAACAAGAGCAGGCTGTCTGCGGCTATTCTCTATAATCTTTCCGAAGCGGTCCTTGAAACCGGCGAGTCGGAAACTTCCTCTGAATTTCTTCGAAAGGGAAGAGAGGCCGCTTTTCAAACTTCCGACAAGCTTCTCAAATGGAGTTACCTTTTAAAGCTGGGAGATCATGCAGCAGATCCCGATGATAAATTCTCTCTTTATTCCGGGGCTGAAAAAACTCTCTCAGAATATCTTCCGTCAACACAGGATTACGAATTGATCTCAGGATGGCAAGAAGATATAAAACCGCTCTATGACCGGCTTGTCGGGATATGCCTCGATAAGAATTTATATTCTGAGGCAATGAATTACGCGGAAAGATATAAGAACAGAGTGCTTCTCGATGTTTATTCAAGCAGATATCTCGATTATCGCGAACAGCTTCATAATATCCACATAAAAAAGATCAGGTTCAATAATGATGAGATCGCGAGGTACAGACAGCGTGCAGAGATACTGAAAGCAAAAGATCCTGAGAAATTTGCCGATCTGATAAAGGAATATGAGGAAAAAGCACAGTTCTATGAAGAGGAACTTGAATCTGTTTACGCACAGATAAGAAAGTCGGGAGATGAACGGCTGCTTCAGTTCGTCAGTGTCGAGGATATTAATTATGGCGCGGTTAAAGAAATTCTCGGTGAATACAAAGCTCTGATAAGCATATATTCCTTCGGAGATTCAGCAGTTTACTTTTACCTTGACAAAGAGGGTGTCAGACCGGTCAAGTCGGATTCAGAAGGGTATGATGAAGTTTTTGACGGCTTTATTTCAAAGATAAGCGAACTGGATCAGCTTTTTATTGTACCTGACCTGGACTCAAGCATGAATTTCAATTATTTCAAGACAGCGTCGGAAAAAGGTATCGCACAGGTCTATATGACTACACTGCCTGTTCTGTCATCACTAAAAACAGTTCACGACAATGAAAATATAAATTATTCTGAAACCAAGATATGCTCGGAGATAAATACAACTGAAAATCCGCTTTCTTCCGTACTTGAAAACGGGGGTATAGTTTATTTCGATAAGCCGGTAGAACCCGACCCGGTAAATCCGCTCGAAACTCTTTTTCCTTTCGGTGACAAAAAGATCAGGCTCAGTGAATTTTTGAAGTTCAAGATGCCTGCTTACGCTGTAGTGACAGACAGCCTCTCAGAAGATTTAAAACCAATTGATAAAGCCGTAATACTTAACAGTTTAATTTTCGCAGGAGCCCAGACTGTCATCCTGCCGTCAGTTGGTGAAAGGATCGGCGGCATAGTAGAAATCCTCGGCGATCAGGCAAGGGAAAAAGATATTTTAGCTTCTCTTTCGCCACATTTGGAAAAACTGTCCCTTTCCGGACTTACGGGAATGAACCGGGCGGAACAGAGTGAGTTCGCCACGCAAAACCTCAGAAATTCTCTTGTGAACGGTATAAGATACTATAACAGCGGGATATACGAAAGGTCTTCAGTTCATTTTCTTCAGGCACTCGCAATGGCCAGAAATATAAGCGATCCCCAGGAACTTAATATACTTAAGACCCTGATCTCCTCATTTTCGAAAATGAAAGACTACAAAAGGGCGATCGCTTACGGCGAGCAGCTTATAGATTATACGGTCAGAACAGGTGACGACGCAGAAAAACTGAAAGCCTACGACTCATTGTCAAAGGATCATTTCAGGAATAAGGAATATGACAAAAGTATCGAATATCAGCAGAAGATTATTGAAGATGAAAAAAGCCCGGCAGTTCAGGTTCTGGCCGCCTACGATATGCTTTCAGTGATTTATGCCCAGACAAAAGATTTCGGGATGAGCATAAAATACAAGAAAGAGTACCTGAAAAGAGCAGGCATGATAAAATCTGACGAGATATATGCTTTCAACACCGACATAACAGGAAAATCGTCACAGATTCTTTTCAATTCCATGCGTGCGATAATGGTGAACTACTATATGCAGGGAGAGACAGATTCAGCCCTTTATGTATTCGATACCGTTCTTGAAAATGAAGAACTTTTCAGTGAAACGGGTAATGAAGAATTCGCACGGCTTTTCGAATCGGCCGGATTGTGTTATTTCAGGAAAGCCTCATACAAAAAAGCTGAGGAACTGTATTTCGAATCAGTTGAAATGTATCCTTCAGAGAGTTTAAGGGCATCTGTCTATTTGAATCTCAGCGATGTTTATTATTATACAGACAGGCTTAATGACGCTGAAAAGTATCTCGATCTTGCGGGAAAGGCAGGTCTGAACAGCTCTGAAATGATAAGACAGTTCAACACTCGCAGCCTTGTAGAATTAAAAAAGAATAATATCGCGTCTGCCGGGACTTTTTCGTACAGGGCGCTTGAAAAAACTATAGAAACGAATGACAGGTTCGAGGAAAGCACTGCAAGGGTAAATCTTGCGAAGATCATGATACTGAAGGGTGAGATCGAAGACGCAGATAAAAACCTCACACTAAGCAGAAAGCTTTCACGGGAGACCGGGAACAGGAAATCACTGACTGCTTCAGATTTTTACAGAGGTGAAATATTCCTGAACAACTTGAATAAACCCGACAGCGCAGCCTTTTACTTTGACAGATGTCTCGCTCTTTCTATCGAAGACGGAGATGAATATTTTAAATCACGCGCTCAGTACGGTAAAGGTTTAGCTTTAATTTCTAAAAAAGATTTGAACAGTGCAGAGAAATATCTGAATGAGAGCCTGGAACAGTCCGACAGATTCGGTTACAACGATATATATCTGAGTTCGGCACTTAAACTGGCTGAGCTCTATGAGACAGAACGGAAGGACGATGCTCTAATCATGCTCGATAAACTCGTGCGGAGATCCGTCGGAATAGCTGTAGGGAATGAAAATTCTTTCTCAAAGGATATCGGAGCATCTGTTTGGCCGGGCTTCGAAAAGCTAATTCATCTGCTTACGAACCGTAAAGAATATGACAGGATGCTTTCGGTACTTTTCCTCAGGGATGAGCTGATGTTCTATGATGACATGAAGTATTTTACAGGCATAAATACCGCTATTTATAAACCTGAACCTGAAATAAAGGTCAGTCTGACTGAATTAACATCAGCCCTTGACGGTGAAACAGCTCTAATATTCTTGCTTCCGCACGGGAATTTGTGCAACCTCGCAGTGATCACATCATCAGGCGCAGATAAAACAGAATTCAGGCTTACAGATGAGATAAAGCATTTTTCTTCAAAGATCGAGACAAAGGGGGATTTTATTAATTCCGCTAAAAAAGCGTACGATCAGATATTTACAGAAAAGCTTCAAAAACTGCTTTCAGGCAAAAAAAATCTCAGGATTTACTCGTCGGGCAGTCTGAAAAACTATCCGCTTGAAGTTCTCTTTAACGGAAAAGAATATCTCATAGACATCTATAATATCTCAGAATCACATTCTGTAAAAGATCTAAAGTGGGCTGAGAGGTCGGCAAGGCTGCCGAAAAGTCTGTCTTTTGTTGATCCGTTCACTGCCGAAAGCGATCTGGTTTTTGCACAGAGAGAATATAGTGCGCTGGATTTTTACAGCGGAAGATCAGAAGCCGTTAAGGGGAGAGAGGCGACAGAAAGTCTGTTAAGATCACCAAAAATGAAGAGTGTGGATATGGTTCATTTTCCTGTTCACAGTTTTGTACTCGGTAAAGATTCTCTTAGAACTTCCGGGAAGTCCAGCTACATTCAGCTATCGTCAGATCAGAATAATGACGGTAGGCTCGAGTTTGGAGAAATAACAGGTCTCGATATGGAGGGAAAAGAAGTGATACTTTCCGGCTGCGGTACAGGGGGAAGGTCCGGCTATGACTATTATGAGTTTTTTGATCTTTCACGAGCATTTTACGCTTCAGGTTCAGGACTCATAATTTCAAGCAAATGGAAAACCGACGATCTCTCGGCCTCCGTTCTGATGAAAAGATATTTTAAATATATTCAGTCCGGAGAAAGCCCTTCAGCTGCACTTTCAAAGGCAAAGAGAGATGTAAAACTATACCTGAATCCTCATCCTTATTACTGGGCGAATTTCAGGATCAATCTAAATCATTCAAACTAAAACGGAGATGACAGTGGCAAAAAAAATTATCGATCTTACACATACGGTCAACGAAAAAATGACAGTTTATCCCGGAACACCTGCACCGGTTATAAAAGACTACAGCACTGTTGAAAAGGAGGGATTCGCTGAACTTCTGCTAACAATGGTCACGCATACCGGAACTCACATTGACGCGCCGTGCCATATCATAAAAGGGGCCAAGAAGCTTTCAGATTTTGCGCTGAATAATTTCATAGGAAATGCAATAGTAATGGACTGCGAAGGCAGGAAGGAGATCAGCTTAGAACTTCTTAAGAGCCGTGAAAACGATATAGATCAGGCAGAATTTGTACTATTCCGGTCAGGCTGGAACAGGAGGTGGCATGAGAAAGATTATTTCGAACAGTTCCCCGTGCTGACAACTGAAGCCGCAAAATGGCTTTCGGAATTCAGGCTTAAAGCAGTAGGTTTTGATTATGTTTCAGTGGATGCAATGGATAATACCGGAATGTCGAATCATAAAATATTTCTGTCAAAAGAAATAATGATAATAGAAAATCTGACAAATCTCGATCAACTGCCGGAATCGGGGTTTGTGTTCTATGCTATTCCGCTTAAGATCGAAGGAGCGGACGGATCCCCCGTAAGGGCTTTTGCGGAGCTGTAATAAATAAGCTCTGAACAAGAGAAGTTATTTTTCCAATGTTAGAGCCTAGTATGCTTTTCTCTCGACGAACATCACCATACCTACCTTGTGTAGCTTGCTTCGGGAGGTATGTCTTCAGGTTTAATTAAAACAATTTTACCGGATTTGTACACCACTAGTGGACTGTTTTTCTCTTTTTTAAATTTGACCATCTTCACATATGCTTTTTCAAGGCCGATGCGGATAAGCTCGTTTTCTTTCTGAATTTCTTCTTTAGTCATTATAAGTTCCGATTAAATTATTCCATGTTTTCTTGTAATAAACAATTTCATTATCTTCCGACCCTTCAGCTATAATTTTGTATGGATTCCCTGAATTGTTGATAAAAAGCCAGCTGTTTACAGAATTCTTATAGATTTTGAAAAAGTTTTCCAAACCTCTGTAGTATCTCCGTTTGATCACATCAACAGGTATATCATGTCCGCCTTCATTGACCCTATATTTTACTCTTTTGATAGCCAGT
>JAFGUL010000181.1 GCA_016938535.1 Candidatus Delongbacteria bacterium | reverse complement strand
GTTACCGGGAACGATGTTGACCAGCCGTGAAAACTCCAGCTTTATATGGTCGATGTCGCGGTAGATGTCCCCGTGGTCGAACTCGATGTTGTTGATGATCAGGCAGTGGGGCTTGTAGTGAACGAACTTCGGGCGCTTGTCGAAGAAAGCCGTGTCGTATTCGTCGCCCTCGATGATGAAATAATCGCCTTCGCCGTTCTTGAACCCGTTGTCCAGACCGACCGGTATTCCTCCGATAAGGTAGGACGGATCTTTACCCGCGTCTGTGAATATCTTTGAAATGATCGAGGTAGTCGAGGTCTTTCCGTGTGTGCCTGAAACCACTATCGAATTCTTGTCCTTAATGAACATGTACTTCAGGAGTTCCGGTAAAGCCATGAAGTTCATCCGCTCGTTCAGCGTTCTTTCAGCTTCAGGATTCCCCCTTGATATCGAATTGCCTATGATCACAAGGTCGGGCTTCCAGTCCAGGTTCTTCCCGTCGAACCCCTCGAACAGCTTCATTTTCGCGTTCTTCAGCATGTCGCCGATCGGAGGATAGAAAGCCTTGTCGCTCCCTCTAACGTCGTAGCCCTGCCTGCTCAGGTAGATCGCCGCGTTGCCCATCAGCGTTCCGCTTATGCCTATGAAATGTATTTTCTTTATGTCGAACATAATAACTCCATTTATTCAGATGTAATGTAAAAACTATTAAGATTATAAGCCAATGGAAAATTTTCCGTATTTTCCTGTTCAAAAGGGAATGAAATACAGATTTGGATGATATAATATTGATTTTAAAATTGACTTTTCAGTATCCTGAAGGTAAATTCATTATGCAAGTTTTTAAAAGAAAACTATAATCATTTCTTACGGAGGAATGGATACATGGTGATCGAAGAAGAAAAAAACCTATCACATTTAATATACGCAAGCAGGTCGGAAAAGGGTATAACCGAGAAGGATATTTTAGATATCCTGAAATTTGCCAGAAAGAACAACAAAGCGGTCAATGTAACCGGAATGCTCCTTTTTGACAGCGGCAGTTTTCTGCAGGTCCTGGAAGGTGATGAAGAAGAGCTGAATAAACTT
This sequence comes from Candidatus Delongbacteria bacterium, assembly GCA_016938535.1. The sequence goes on along the minus strand of JAFGUL010000181.1, from coordinate 22,171 downwards.
TTTAAAACAATTTCAAAAGATAAACGCCACACTGATATCGTAAAAATCGTGAATGAAGCTATACCTGAAAGAAAGTTTAAAGACTGGAGCATGGGTTACGCATCGCTTTCCAAGAGTGAATTGATGAAAATTGACGGTTTGAATGATTTTTTTCATGGAAGCAGCTGTCTGACCGATCTTGATGAAGGCAGAGCGAAAAAAATACTGATAGCTTTTGCAGAAGGAAGATGGAGGCTGGAATGAAATCAGGGATCGAGTTCACGCATGCTTTTCAGCCGATCATTGACACTGATACAGGAAAGATAATTTCATATGAAGTGTTATTAAGAGGACCTCATAACGAACCGCCCGCATTTGTTTTTAAGGAAGTTGATAACGATGAGATGATGGAGTTTGATCAGAAGAGCAGAGAACGGGCTATCAATCTCGCAGCAAAAATGGGACTTAAATGCAGTCTGAATTTAAACTTTACGATGGGATCTATGCTTTTTGAAAATGGCAGATATGTTGAAGATACTGTCAGAGCTGCTCAGGAGAACGGGCTTACTGCAAAGCAGATAGTTGTCGAGATTCTTGAAAGTGAGATCATTGACCGGTCTGAAGAGTTCTCAAAAGTGCTGAGTAAACTTCGCCGAGCAGGGGTTACGATCGCTATCGACGATTTCGGTTCGGGATATGCCGGATTGAACATGCTTGCTGATATCTTACCTGACCTTATAAAATTAGACATACATTTAATTCAGAATATTCATCAGGATGGTGTAAGACAGTCTATAATCAGAGCTATATGCAGTATATGTTTTGATCTGGGTATAGATATTCTGGCTGAGGGAGTTGAGAAAAAAGAAGAGTATGAATTTCTTAAAAAACAGGGTATTAAGATATATCAGGGATGGTTATTTGCAAAACCGGGTTTTGAAAGTTTTCCTGAAATATCATTTCCTGAATAAAAATTTCAGTATTGTATTAATTTAAGGTGCCGGTAATGGATGAAAAATATATTTTAGGAATTGACTGCGGAACTTCTTTAGTAAAAGTAATGATCGTTGACAGAAAAGGCGGACAGAGCGGATTCGGCACAGGTGAACTTGAAATGATCATCCCCGCGGAAGGCAGAGCTGAACAGGGTCCCGAAGCATTATGGCGGACAGTTTTGCGGGTTGTTGAAGACACTTTCTCTAAAAGCGGGATCAGGCCGTCCGAAATAGCTGCGATCGGTATAGCGAACCAGCGCGAGACCGCCGTTCTGTGGAATAAAAAGACAGGCAGGCCGTACGGGAACGCCGTCACATGGCTGGACAAGCGCGCGGAAAGTTTATGCGGACCGGTAAGCGCTAAACTCGGACAGGAAGCTGTTGAGCGCACGGGAATGTTCACGATCCCGAACACTTCGGCAATGATCCTGACATGGCTTTTGAGGAACGATCCCGCCGTAATGAGCGGCGTCGAAAAGGAAGAGGCCGTTTTCGGAACTGTGAACAGCTGGCTGTTGTGGAAGCTGACCGGCGGAAGAGCCCATTTCACCGACCATTCGAACATGTCCGTTACACAGCTTCAAAACGCCGAAACGCTGGACTATGATACTGAAACCCTTAAAATACTCGGCATACCTCGCTGTATTCTTCCGGAAATTAAGGGTACGGGTGAAATTTACGGATACACCGGCAAAGAACTGTTTGGCGGTCTGCAGATACCGGTAACCGGAATGCTCGGTGACCAGATGGCGGCCATGCTCGGGCAGGGCTGCGTGAAGAAAGGGATGGTGAAGGTAACCTACGGGACCGGGTGCTTTGCCGTAATGAACTCCGGGAACATCTACGCACTTCCCGGAGGAGGTCTTTATTCGACCTTATTATGGGGGAACAGATCCGACCGTATTTACGGACTGGAAGGCTTTTATGAAACTGAAGGTGATCGCAGGTCGGAGGCGGTCATTGAAGAAACCGCCAGAAGAACTCATGACATAATTAAAAGAATGGAAAAGCTTTCGGGAATTAAAGTTGACTGTCTCAGGGTAGACGGCGGAATGACGAAAAGCGGTCATTTGTGTCAGTTTCAGGCTGACATTCTAGGTATTCCGGTAGAAAGACCATCCGTCAGCGAGGCTACCGTGCTCGGGGCTGTGTATCAGGCGGGAATAACCGCCGGATTCTGGAGCTCAGTTGAAGAAACCGCTTCGCTGTGGAAAATGGAAAAGAGATTTGAACCCGGAAATAAAAAAGGACACATATAGTTTTTAGTAAGTAATATATACGGAGCGCAATATGGATAAAAATATAGACAAGAGGATGATGGAAGGCATTAAACTGGCTAGGCTTGGTTTTTATTCATATCTGTTCGACGGAACGGTACTGTCTTTCGACAGGATAACTTTTGATTTTTTTGAACTTGAAGGAATGTTCGAAAGCCCTGAATCTGTCATCGGCAGAAAGATAGAGGAATTATTCATTTACACGGGAAAGAAAGGAAGGATCAGATCTGAACTGAAAGCTAATAAAAGCGTATCGCGCATGGAATACGGTCTGAAAACGCTTAAAGGAAAAGAAAAATGGGGAATTCACAACAGTTATCTTTATACCGACGAAAAAACGGGTCAGGATGCGATACAGGTTTGTTTTTACGATATTACTGATGTTAAGAAGCAGGAGGCAGAAAGACTTCATCTTGAAAGCAGGCTCCACCAGTCTGAAAAGATACAGGCCATAGGCCAGCTTGCCGGAGGTATAGCTCACGACTTTAATAACCAGCTTACCGGGATCATAGGTTTCGCCGATCTGCTGAAATACGAGCTGAAAGATGATTACAGACTGACACATTATGTTGAAAACATACTTATCGCCGCCAGGCATTCAGCCGACCTTACCGGCAAACTCCTGGCTTTCGCAAGAAAAGGAAAATATCTGTCAGTCGAAGTCGATATTCACCATACGATAATGGAAGTGATCTCACTTCTTCAGCACTCGATCGATAAAAGAATAACTCTCCAGCAGATATTCAAAGCCTATCCGCCGGTGACTACAGGAGATCCGGCCCAATTACAGAACGCTATTTTAAATCTTGCATTGAACTCCAGGGACGCTATGCCTAAAGGCGGATCGCTTACCTTTGAAACGAGAATAACTGATCTGGACGACGGCTTCTGCAGCAGAACCACTGAAAAGATCATACCGGGAAAATATGTTGAAATAACTGTTTCAGATACAGGCACAGGAATGACGGAAGAAACTCAGAAAAGAATGTTCGAGCCGTTCTTCACGACAAAAGAGGTGGGAAAAGGTACAGGAATGGGTCTGGCCGCGGTCTACGGTACCGTGAAAAATCATAAAGGAACAATAGAAGTTGAGAGCGGGATCGGCAAAGGTACTTCTGTAAGGATATTTCTGCCTGCTGCAGCACCGGTCCGCGATGCAAAGGAAGAGAAGTCTGACGGAAGTGCGGATCTGTCCGGAAAACTGAGATTTCTGATAGTAGACGACGAGGAGATCGTCTGCAGGCTGGTGAAAGAGATGCTGGAAATGAAAGGTCATTCCGTTTGGGTACACACTGACAGCAGAGAGGCTGTTGAACTCTTCAGGAAGAACTGGGAAAATATAGATCTCGTGATACTTGACATGGTAATGCCTCATATGAACGGTTCCGACACCTTTACGGCCCTGCAGGAAATAGATCCCGGGGTCAGAGTACTTCTTTCATCGGGATACAGCATGACAGGAGAAGCTCAGGAACTGATGAAAAAAGGAGCGAAGGGATTCATTCAAAAACCTTTCAGAGTGGGTGAACTGACGAAAAGTATTGCAGAAATATTCCCTTATGCTCAGGAATTTTAATATACAGGAGATATTGTATGATAAAGAATAACGGTCTGCCGGCTTTAATACTCGGAATTTCAGTGTTTCTGGGGTTATCGGTAATGGGTTTCATGTTGGGCAGTTCTTTAGTTAAATTCAAGATGATGGAAAGAAGCGTTACCGTCAAAGGTCTGGCGGAAAGAGAGATCCCCGCGGACATCGTGATATGGCCTATACAGTTCATCACAGCCGAAAATAAGCTCGAGGAGCTATACAACTCGATCGACCGCAGCAATTCGATGATAAAGAAATTTTTGACAGAAAAAGGAATAGACCCCGCCGAGATAACATTCTCTTCTCCTTCGATCACGGATAAATCCGCGCAGCAGTGGGGCGGCAACGAAAAAGCTGAGTTCAGATATACGGCAGTTCAGACTGTCACAGTGTACTCAAAGAAAATCGAAGCTGTAAGAAAAGTCTCGGCCGAGCTGTCGGGTCTGGGCAAGCAGGGAATAGTTCTGACCGGATCTGACTACCAGGCGCAGACCGAATATATTTTCACAGGACTGAACGAGATCAAACCCGCCATGATAGAAGAGGCCACCAGGAACGCGAGGGAGGTCGCTTTGAAGTTCGCGAAAGATTCCGAAAGTAAGCTTGGTAAGATAAAGAGCGCTAATCAGGGGCAGTTCAGCATTGAATCAAGGGACCGCAATAATCCGCACATCAAGAAAGTGAGGGTCGTTTCTACGGTCGAATACTATCTTTCAGACTGATCTTTCAGGGTAAAATGAATAAAGAAAGCGGAAGACTTCGCGGCGCCATAAAAGTATCGATAATAGAGGGTATCTTCGCCCAGATACACGGAACGCTGTCGGCGATAGGAACAGTGTTCATCACCAAATTCGCGCTGATGCTGAACGCGACCCCGCTGCAGTTCGGGATATTAAGCTCGATCGGACAGTTTTCCCAGATGTTCCAGCCTCTGGCCTCAGTTATCACTAAAAATCTCGATTCCAGAAAGAACACGACCGTGAACTACGCCCTCGCCGGCAGGTTCCTTACGCTCTTTATCCCGGTCATTCCTTTCGTTTTTGAAGGTCAGGCGGCGATCGCCGTTTTCCTCTCGGTATGTTTCATAAGTACTGTGCTTCAGGCTATTTCGGGCAACATGTGGATAGCTTGGATATCGGACCTTGTGCCTTTAAGGTTCAGGGGAAGGTTCTTTTCCAACAGGTCGGTATATCTTACCATAGCGGCTATACTGACAGGATACACTTTCGGTTTCTTTTTAGATCTCTTCGACAGCGGGAAAGGAAGTCTTGCCGAAAAACTGAAGCTGGCCCTGGATCTTTCAGGGTTTTTAAATAAAGACAATCTGCCTTACGCCTATATGATCATTTTCGGAACAGCCTCGGCAGTCGGGATCTACGGTCTGAAGCTTCTCAAAAAGCAGCATGAAAGGCCGAAAAAGATCGAAACGGAAAGGCCGTCCGCGCTTGTATTTTCCCCGTTCAAAGATAAGAATTTTCACAGGCTTCTGCTGTTCGGATGCTGGTGGATGCTCGCAGTGGGGGTCGGAGCGCCGTTCTGGCAGCCGTACATGATAACGGGTTTTAAAATGTCAATGATCGAACTTCAGATATACGGGACTTTCGCCACTTTCGGCTCTCTTATCATGCTCCGCCCGTGGGGACGCTTCATAGACCGCTTCGGCAACAAGCCCGCCATGATAATCGCGATCATCCTGGGCTCGGTCAACCCGGCGGTCTGGCTTTTCGCTACGGCTGACAATTACTGGTTCCTCTTCATTGAAGCCTTCGCTTCGGGCATTATGTGGTCGGGAACGGGCGTCATCATAACCAACCTCGTCCTAGCCGTCGCTCCGCAGGGGAAACAGCAGATATATTCGGGCATGTACAGCGCCGTCGCCGGTCTCGCCATGGTCGTCACGATGCTGATGTCGGGCACTTTTCTTCCCGACCCCAAGATCATTTTCGGTCTGCAACTTGATTCTGAGCAGGTGCTATTCGGTCTTACCGCTGTCCTGAGGCTTACTGCAATAATACCTCTCATAGGAGTGTACGAAAAGAAAGCCCAGCCGCTCATGCTCATTATTTCTCACCTTAACGATTTCGCGAAAGTCAGGATAATGAAATATTCAGGAAGAATGTTCAAATAATTCAGTCGAAAAGGGTAGGCTGAAGGGGAGGGGCGTCGGGCTCGTCTCCGGGGTTGAAAAGGCCGTATTTGCACCGCAGTTCGTAGACCATATCCATTATATATTTAAAATATTCTTTTTTGACGTTGCTGCTTCTTCCCGGGTACATTTCCCTGAACTTGGGGTAGAGCTGCGGATAAGTCTCTTTGATGAAATTGAAGAACATTCCTTTCGTGTTGCCTCTGAGATGAAGCGGCCATGCGAGAAGTCTTCTTGCTCCCGAATTCCATGTCAGCCTGAATATCTCATCCAGATTCGGCTTGAAATCGGTCATGTATGGTATGACGGGCATTAGAAGTACCGCCGTTTTGCATCCGATCTTCGAGAACTTTTCCAGGGCTTTGAACCTGTCGATGGTCGGAGCGGCATAAGGTTCAAGTACCTTTCTCAGCTTCTCGTTCGTCGTAGTTACAGAAATGCCGACCCTGACCTCCGCGACCGCATTCAGTTCTTTTATCAGGTCGAAGTCCCTCTCGATCAGCTTCGATTTGGTAGTGATCACTATGGGATTCTTATGCTGAATGAACCTTTTAAGCACTTTCGGGACGAGCTGATATTTTACTTCGGCAGGCTGGTAGCAGTCCGTGACACCGCAGATATTGACGGGCTCGTTCGCCCACGATCTTTTCGACATGTCCTTTTCCAGCACGTCCGAAATGTTGGTCTTGACGAATATCTCATCGAAGAAATTCTCTGAGTTCAGGTAATAATGCGTGTACTGGGCGAAACAGTATCTGCATCTGTGCCCGCAGCCGCGGTAGATGTTCATGTCCCACTTCGTTGCGAACTCCCTGGCGTGGTAGTGGAGTGCCGATGAAGCCTCTATTTCGGTAAAGGTCGTTTTCGTAAAGGGAATATAAGAATAAAACAGGTTGATTTATAAGGGAAAATTATATAAATTCAAGTATGGCAAAAACTATTACCATAAGGTCAGTCAGCAGAAAAATGACATATTCCGTAACGGGAGTATGCGAAATCTGCTCGGCGAAATACTCGATAGATAATACTGTTGATGTCGGAGCCTCGACCGCCCAGAAAGTAATTACTGACCGGATGCTCGTTAACACATCAAAAGGAAGAGCTGAGATGACCTACTGGGATGTTCTTCAGAATGTTTTTATCGAACCGAGAAGGCTTAAGGTATATAAAAAGTGTTCTTCCTGCGGGCATGTTCAGTCATGGATGAGGCTTTCAAAGGAGAAGGCGGGATTTTTCACCGGGCTTTTTGAAGGCGGAAGGAAAAACGGTTCCGCCGGTTACGTTCCGAACGCGCCTGTCTTCAGCATTTCGGATTATTTCGATGTTTCTATTCACGATTATCCTTCTGAGATCCCGTTCGGAATGAGAGCAATGGAGCAGGCATGTCTTTTCACCTGCGTGAAAAGGGGAGTCCCGCTTCACTATGTCAAGTATCTGGGTGCAAAAGTATATTCGGACAAAAACTACAGTATCTCGGGAAGCGAATTCAACGCGATCAGGCAGGAGATCGAATACCGCGGCACGAGTTCGGACAGGAAGGAGCTGAACACAAACATACTCAAAGGCAGGAACACTTTCTTCCCTTTCTGCATCAGAATGAACGCGCGGAACTGGAAGAATCTTGCAAGATCGGTCGAAGATTATCATTACAAGCACATTTCAGAAGAGAATGTTATGAAACTGATCCTTACTCCCGGAGAAGGCGGCATATCCGACGATGACCTTGAGAACAGAGAGAAAATGGAAAGATTCTTAGAAGTTGACAGATCGAAGAAAATTTAAAGCAGGATAGAAAATGTTTCTTGATATTCTATATTCCACGTTCGGTGCGATCTTCCTTCTTGCGGGATTCGCAGGCTGCATACTTCCGGTCATACCCGGCCCTCCGGTCGCATTTCTGGGGATAGTAATAGCTTACTTTTCATCCTTCTCTGTGATATCAGGCAACACGCTGATCTGGACGGGCGTTGCGGCGGCGGTAGTAACGGTACTGGATTTCGTTGCTCCTCTGATGTTCACGAAAAAGTTCGGAGGGACTAAGTACGGACTGCTCGGCGCTACAGCGGGACTTCTTGTCGGGATGTTCTTTGTACCGTTCGGGATCATTCTCGGGCCGTTTATCGGGGCATTCGCCGGCGAGATGATAAAAGATATGAAAGACGCGAAGAAGGCCGTTAAATCAGCGTGGGCGACCTTCATCGGCTTCATGTTCGGAACGGGTATAAAGCTCATCACCGTCGGCGTCATGATATGGGTATATGCCGGATCTTTCTTCGGCTGATATCTACTTCTTAGTCATCCCGTACCAAGGTTCCGAATTCAGATCGCCTTTGAACATATCCCGGCTTTCTTTATCTTCAATGCTGTTCCCGGCTTCTTCCGCGAGCTTGAAATACTTTTCGGATTCCGCCTTGTTTCCGCCTGCCGCATGCGCTCTCGCCATTGCTTCATAGCAGTAAGCAAGATCGAAGTCCTTAAGTCCGAGTTCTTCTGTCAGTTCAAGGCAGTTATTCGCATGCTCCAGAGCTTTTTCAGCCCTGTTCAGAACCGCGTAAACATGTGATATCATCCATTCGCCCCTCTGCGCGTTAACGGGCTCGAAATTCGGGGAATTGTACCAGTGGAAGAGAGAGCCTTTCGCGAAAGCTATCATCCTGTTATCGTCGTTTTTATCCCTTTCTGTCTTACCCAGAAGATTCCATACCTGCATGTTCAGTTCGATTCCAAGGTAGTGATGGATGTTCGGATCAAGCTGCTGTTTTTCCATTTTCTGCTCTCCTTTCGCTATGTTTAGTCCTATCAGAATGACCAATAACCATTTCATAATATCTCCTTTATTTTAGCGCGGCTCTGATATGGATCGAGAACACATCCTGAGAAGGTTTGTGTTCTTTTATTTTAGTCGGGAACTGCTTATCGAACTCTTCTGCTTTCTCTTTATCGAAATGATATACGCCGCTCATGTGATATTCCCACTTGTCCGTACCGAAGAAACCGGGCTTGAGCTCTTTTACGAGAAAGCCCATGGGGAAGATGCCTCCATACGCGCTGACGCCGCAGTCGATCCCGTTCTTAAAACCGTGTCTGCAGTAATTGTGCGGATCGCCGAAGATAAGAACGGCGGGATAACCCATTTCACGCGCTATATCCATAGTTTGTCTTATCAGCTTTGAACCTATCCCTTTTCTCTGCCGGTCAGGATGAACGCAGACCGGCCCGAAAGTCACTGTCTGAATTTTTTCGCCTTTCTCATTTTCGATATACGACTTTGCGTACATGATGTTGCCGACGATCTCTCCGTCGAGTTCAGCCACGAAGTCAAGCTCCGGGATAAAGTCCTCGTGATCCCTTATGATATGAACGAGGTAATGTTCGTCGCAGCCCGGCCTGTACAGGTTCCAGAACGCTTCCCGGGTAACTTCCTCCACTTTGCGATGATCTTCTTTTGTTTCGGGTCGTATTATGATATTCATTTATTTTCCTCAAACTAATTTATTTACACCAATAATGTTTTTTTTATAGCATCTATAAGGACCGGATCAACTCTGACTTTTTCAGAATATTTCTCCCAGTTCTGAATAACACCGGTAATATGAGATATGATACTGCCTGCTTTTTTTATATTCATCCGCCTTGCCGTTTCCTGCATATCCGGTACTGTGATATTTTCCGTTTTGCCGTTGACGCTCAGCGACTGCCTGCTGACCCATGTGCTTCCCGGTCTGTATGCGTGGCAGATGTCGTATGCGGGAGCAAGTTTCCAGTTCCCGTTCTTATCCATTATAAAAGCGAAATTCTTGGTATGGTCATCACAGTTGCGTGCAAGGACATTGAAGACCATTCTCCGAAACATCTGTTCCGCCTGATTATAAGGCAGTCGCAGCATCCTCATTGTCTCGAACAGCTGTTCATAGCTGTATAAGCCGACATCATTATAGTCAAAATGCCTTAGAGCGCAGAATGTCTGAACATGTACCTTTTCATTATTTTCAGGTCTGTCGAATCTCCTGGTCATAAAATGAGCTCTTCCGTTCTCTTCCAGAAGCCGGCTTTGTTCCATTTGTATGCCTGAATCAAGCGCCATATTGTAATAAGCCATCTCAACACGCCCGTATCCGTCAGATACTCCGGACTGTTTATCGGTCACTCCGTCAAATTTGATCAGCCAGTGGGTAAATCCTTTTGGAGCATTTGTCTGTCCGCTTCTGACTTCTCCCGTTTTTGGATTGTATGTTATCAGGGCTTTAGCCCTTGCTCCGCCTGCTGATGTTCCTATTTTGAAGATATCTATAAGAGCTTTTTCTTCCCCGGTATTTACGTTGACAGAAAAATCTTTTCTGCCTGAAAGGATCTTTTCAGCTATACTTACGAGCCCTGCTATTTCTACCGCGCTTGTTCTCTTCTCCGCTTTCGGAAAAGCCGGTTCGATCTCTATAGCCCCCATCCCTCTTGTACCTATAAAACAGAGCATTTCAACCGGGTTCATGCTTCCCGTAGCCCTTCCATGCCTTGTAAGCCATGTGTCTATAAGCGCATTTCCGTATTTATCGGGAAGAATATCCGCCAGAAGCCCGGGAAGCCCTTTGAAAGTATTGCTTGCCCTCAATTCCGGGAAGTTATAAATCCTGCTGCCGAATTCAACGGGCATTTTGACCGGAGAAAGATCATAACCGTATGAGATAAATGAAGGATCGTATTCAAAAGATGCCGTATTATTTTCCGCATCCCATGAAACCGCCCCGACCCGTTTTCCCCATATATTTACAAATGCCGCCGTGATCATTACCAGTCCGATCTGTTATTATTCTTTTTTCCCCGTGAAGCTCTGACCCTGCGGTCCATCTCCATCTCCGCAAGTTTGATCGGGCTCACTTTATTTTCCGTTTTAAAGTTTTCCAGCAGATCCAGTTTGTTAAGCATTCTCAGAACCTGTATCAGAGATATCAGGTTCGAGCCTTTTCCGTTCTCAAGGTTACCGAGTGTAAAACGGCTGATACCCGCTTCTTCCGCGAGCTGCTCCTGTGTCTTATTCATTTCCAGTCTTGTATTTTTTATAAAAACACCGATCTCATTCAGAATTGCTCTGTCGGACAGATTTATGTATTCTTTGTTGACATTTTTCATCATTAAACCCTATTATATGACTTAATGTGCATATTATTCAACAAATATAAGTAATTTTATTTAGAATGTCAAGTTGTCAGATTCATCATCCTCGGCAGTTGTTAAGTAATTCTTTATAACTGAAATCGTATCTAATTTATATTTATATTGTAACATAGAGAATTCCTGTTATATTTTATTCTTGAGGTGTCAACAAATAATTTACACCAACAAAGCAGTTAGTTCCAAAATGGAACATACCACTTTTTCAGTCGTCCCATTTTTGGGGACAACTGAATTTCGATTGTCGACGAATCACTTCTTTCCCTTAATCCGCTTTACCTTCTCGGGTTCTGCCAGATAATTATCGTTTGTGACAATACTTTCACCGATCTTATTTTCAAGGTCTTTTCTTGCGCTTCCCGCTACTTCTCCGCCTTCTTTTGCGACAATTTTGTTTTCAACAAATCCCTGAGCATCCTTAACTCTTGCGATCTTTGTTGTTGAAGCTTCACCGAGCATGGTAAATATAAGCTCAAGATCGGTCATATGATCTCTTAAATTCTCTTTGTCGAGACCTTTATATTCTCTATACTTGGCGGGAGTCATACCGAAAGTTGCCTGCGATATCTCAGCAGTAAGAATTGAATACTCTTTTTCGCCTTTAACGCCTCTTTTGTCCCATTCGCCTGTCAACTCGTCCCGGACAGAGATACCTCTCATTCTTTTTTCTATCCACTCGTCGCTGTAGCCTTTTGCCCGGTATATCTCACGCATCCTTTTAGAAGCGATCTCCGGATCTTCAATTTCCTGAATCCTTTCATAACCTACTTTTGCCAGCCATCTCTTGAACGGTTCCGCTTTGGGTGAGGGTACGGATTGGATTATTCGGAAAATACCTTCGACATCTGAGACATCGCTAAGATAATACTTACCGTCGGACGCCTGCATTTTCAGTTGACTACAAATTGTAGTCAACTCGCTTTCTTCTTTCTTCAGCCTGACTTTAAGCACACTCCAGTATTTTCTCGGATTTGGACTTTCAGTCAGCACTTCGACAACATCAACGATGGAGAAATACCACTTCTCCTCTTCTTCGTTCCAGACCGACCTGATCTTTTTCGATTCGAACAATTTTACACTACTCATCTCATTTCCCATTTTCTTTCCTCCTGTCAAATTACTCTTTTACGAGCAATATAACAAGCGACCCGTGTCAAATCGTGACCCGCCCTAAATTTTTTTCATTTATTCTTCAATTATTATGATATCTTCTTCTCTCAAAACTATCTCAATATGTTCACTTACTCCCGTAAGATCAAATGAATCAATATATGCATTCTCATATCCGTCTTTTACTGCCCACAGTCTTACATAATCCGCGAATCTGACATTACCGTTCAAGGTACTGCTGACATATTCACCTACATAATCAAGTGTCAGTTCAAGTGGATCAAAACCGAACCGGCCGTCAGGATCAGTTTCTGCTATATATTCCAGTTCATTTTCTTCCACGCCGTCATAATTATAGCATATCATCTGATAGTTAGACATACTCAGCGTATCATTGAAAGTCTTTTCAATTTCATAAACACCGTTAAGAACAAATTCATTGTCAGAATTTTTACGATCCCAGCTGACATCAACGAACATTCCTACAGGTATAGTATCGTTAATTAGAACTACAACAGTATCTTTTGTATAATAATTTTTTACTGCCAGATAAACATGCCCTGTTTCAGGATTACTGAGAGCTATGGGCAGATAACTATACTTACTTACAGGCTGGAGAGTTGCAAGTACACCAGTCGAATCAAACACTTCCCTATAATATGACGCCACGATCTTTGCATCCTGAATAGGATTACCCAGTGTATCGACAACGAACCAGTTCTTTTGTTCACCTGATACAGGATCATCGTCTTTGGTGCAGGAAATTATCATGGCTAACATCACTAAACTAAGCAGACCGGTTATTACTTTTTTCATCATTTATTTCCTCTTTTTATCTTTCAACTTTCCGACAGGATATACAAGAAATTTTTCCGCAGTAGGATGCGTATTTAATAACCTGCCACTCTTGTAAATGCTCCCTTTCTTTAAATTTCAATTCCGAGAAAGTACATTCCTTCAGCTTTGTGATCTTATTTTGTATTTTATTTATCTGGTACACATTGACCTCGAATTACTGTTTTGTCTGAGATTCTTTTACTACTTAATCTTTTATTTCTAAATTCTCTTCTTTATATCTGCTACCACAGTATCAATATCTTCTCTAATTTGCTTACCTGGATAACGTAATACTACAAAATTTAAATCTTGTAACTCTCTATCTATCTTTCTATCTCTTAAAGCCTGCTCTTCAGTTGTACCATGATATGTATGTCCATCTGCATATACACATATCATTTTTTTTGGTGATTCAACATAGAAATCAGGAACGGTTAGAATTGTATTCCAGTTTATTGGTAGTTCTTTACTATAGCTGCTACCGTCTTTGTTGATTCTTTTTTGCAACTCGCTTTTGATATTTGAATTTGTTAATGCAATATAAAGCAACTGCTCTAGAGGACTTTGACATGTATAGATACAATCATAGCATAGAATATTCTTCTGCTGACAATTAACGCATATTTTCTCTGTGCTATGATAATCAATAATCTTTTCTGCTTCTTCTAACGTACATTTAAATAATTTAGCTACCGAAGCATAGCCTAATATCTCATTTATTTCATCTCTGAATCTAACTAATTCTTTTCTGTCACAATCATATGACAGCTTCCATTTTGTATGGCTAACATCAATACTAAAAATAAATTCTTCATTCAAAAGATCTCTATTATTTCTAGTTTCTACTTCTAAAACCTTTTTTAATCTTATTGGTACTCTTGCCATTTTATACTCCTTTGATTATTCATTATTTTTACTTTTTACCCATTTACATTCACTTCTCACTATACAATTCTTACAGTCAGAGTTATTTGGTCTACACCAGTTTCTTCCGATCCGCCAACATGAAAAATCTATAATACCCGGAAATTCGGGATTTAATTCACGAGCTTTATATATGATCTTATCGTTATCAGCATTTTCGGGAACATATCCGAATCGTTTCATTACCCGTTTAATGTGAACATCCGGAGAAATATCAATTGAATAATAATCTGAAAATGGGATTTTAAACTGACGGGCAAGTATATTGGCTGCCATTGTTGATATTTTTATTCCGCTTCCTTTAAATTCTAAAAATCTATAGACGACAGAAGCACTGCTTGGCTTATCACTCCAGATTTTCGAAGCGTCATTTTTATAGACATTGCATATTCTAAGTACCGCTTCGTAAAATATCTCAGCCATTTGTTTATTAAAGCGATGGAGTTTTTCAGATTCAAAAAGTTTTACATATTCATTCAGATCTATTTTTGAAAGATCAATTATATCTTTTGCGCCGAATTTATCACTTACAACAAACGGGATTTTCCATGCTTTTTCCGCTTTAATCTGCCGATCCATCATACAAGCTAAAACGAAGGCATGCGGGTAATTTTCAAGGTCATTCAAATAATTGTCAATTTCCTCAATTTCTGTAAAATGAACAGTCTGACTGTCAACTTCTTCAAATCTTTCTTTTGCTATTCTAACTAATATACTTTCTGTCATTTTTCTCCTTTAATTCTGCATAACATTAAAATTACCAACATATAAAACATAAATACCTTATCATTTTTAGTTGTCTATTTCCAAAAAGGAAACAAAAGGTCTTGACAATCATGACTTTTTTCACTAAATTGCACTTGCTCATGTACCAACAGGGTACAAGGAGATCAAAACTCGCTACGGCGGGTTTTTTCGTTTTATATAGGCTGATTTCCATTATTAATATATCTCTGATATTCTTTCTGGCATTGACTTTTTTTATCGTTATATTCTGTCGCAAAGCTTGTTAATAAATTGTATTTTGATTCATTTTTCCAGCGTCCTAACACGATCAGATATGATTGTCTTTCATACCAAATATGTCTGTTTATTTGATTATCAGAATATTTTTTGTCCCAGATCTTAAGATTATCTGGATTCCTTTCAGCTTCTTTAATAATAGGTTTTATCCAATTGATTCTTTCACACCTGTTTAGGCATAAATAACGGGGTGGTGCTGTTTTCCCGTCGGGATATGTTATTCGCACAGTTCTCCAGGGATCATATTCCTGAAACAGTCTGCAAGGATGCATGCATACAGGGAATCCGTTTTTGGCTATGCAAGGGAGTGTAATCGGTCTTTTATTCTGATCAAGATACTCTTTTGTAACTATGTGCCAAAACCCACCGTCTTTTCCATCGACAGCAGGTTGCGTCTTATGGTATATGAATAATCCCTCGTAAGTAAAATCGTCTGATTTTAATTCTTGGAGATAGTACTCATATAATCTGTCAATATAAACCTGAACAGTTTCGGTATCAAGTTTTTCAATCTTATCCGGGAGAAACGTCATTCTTCTTTTCTCCTCGGTAGCCAGATAAACATATTGAACTTCAATTCTTCTTGAGAACTGCTATATTTTAAAGGTAAATCTCTTTTTTTGCTTATAAGATCAATCAGCCTTGATTTTGCCCCATTTCTTTTTTTATTATAAAGTCCTCTGTGAAAATAAGATAATGCACCGATAAACAGATCACACAGCTGTAATATTTCAGATTCATGCGAATGGATTTGATTCACATGTCTGATAACTTCCTGCTTGAAATCATATCTGTTATTACATAATGCTTCCTGAAGTACCTGAAGTCTTTTCCCGCCGCGAGTGTCCTTAATATCAATAAAAACATCGTAGCAATTATCCGGAAATATAATCTTATCTAAAAGAAGGTAATACATTTTGTAATACCATTCATTATAATCGTTGTTGTTATACATTGAATGATCAAGGTGATCTTTTTCTTTGGCTACAACGCTTCTGAATCTCAAATCGCTACAGTTAAAAAAATATTCAACAAGATCAATATAAAAATCGATCTTAGCAGGTGAGACCTTAGTCCATTTAATTTCAAAGTGCGGACTCAAGCTGTGCCTTTCTTTAATTCCGCGGATATCATCAAATATCTGCCGTTTCTTTTCTGCTTCACAAAACATCGTACCCAAAACCATCAGATTTATATGGTCGTTTGGAAGATGACAGCTTTCGTCGCAATATAATAGATTCATAATGTTACACTCCAATTATTGCTAATTCATCGAATTCAACTGTTAGAAATCCAATTACAAAAAAACCAATCAAGTCAAATGTTATGTTGTTGTCGTGGCATTGACCTACTAAATTGTCATTAATATAATATGTTAGCCCGGAACTTCTATGTGAGACCTTTATTTTAAATCCTTCTTTTATTGGTATTTCAAACCCTGACGTCCAAGGTTTTTCTTCAACTAATGTTTTTATATCTTTAAACTGTATGCGAGCGTGCCCTTTTTGTGTAACTTCAAAAAGAAAATAATTATCAGGATTTCCAATTCTTAATCCAAAAGAATCCATAGAATTGCCTTCAGACCATATTACATCTAGAACTAAATCAAAATCATTTGGTAAATTTTTAATAGTGTTTGTAGTGTATCTATACACGTATTGATCATTAGATTCTATTACCATACGACCGTTTGCAAAGTATACTTTATGTTTTGAATTATTATCAGTAGGCCAATTTCTGATGTTGTCATCGAATTTCTCATTAAAAATCACATTCTTTGCTTCATTTTTTGGAGATTCTTGCTTGATTTGTGTCTTCGTCTCTTTTATGTTGCTCTTTGCGATTCTGTTATTTAAATCTTCAACTTGATGTTTAATTTCGTCAATTGTTAATTTATATTCCTTTAAAGAATCTCTCAATGTACTATTATCTAATTTACTTATGTCAATTTTATCGAATCTTTTATCTAAAGCTATATATTCAACTTCAAGCTTGATAACATCTTTGTATAGAGTAAAATATATTCCGACTACAGATACAATTAGCGTAGCTATTACTCCAATTATTACTCCAACAGTAATTTGTTTAGTGATAGAATTTTTGTTTTCCATTTTTTCACCCTCAGCTTCATTATTATCAATTTTTTTTTTATTTTCTTCAATAGTGAAATTCTCACTAGGTTCATTTGATTTAAGAGTAAAATCCTCGTCTGCTTCAATTACTCTAATAGTATCATCAATGATATCAATAGTTAGTGGAATAACAGATTTAAAACCAAGAGGTGATTCGAGTATATGATCAAATGGATTGAGATCACTACCTTTTATGCCTGAATCGCTGTAATTTCTTATAACATCAAATCGTTTCTCGGTGCCAGCTTTTTTTACTAAACTCTGAATTTTTTTATTCAGACTTTTAATTTGAATCTCTATTGACACATCGTGATTTTCCTGATACCACAAATTTATCAATCTCTTAAAAACTTCTAAATCTTTAATGTATTTTTCTCTTTCAGTCATTTCTTACCTAATTCTTTATACGAAAATAACATCCCAATAGGGGATCTTTTTATTTCTTTACTTTCTTTTGCTAATTTAATTATAGATTGTGGTATGTCTTTTAATTTTGGAGAATCTGTTAATTGATCAACAGCTATTGCTGCAATTCCATAACTTGGCATACCTGTAGCTGCTGCTGCTACTGCAAGACTACCTGTTACTAACCATGATCCTATATCTTTTAATGCAAACTTCCATTTCTTATCTCTTAGTACTTTCAAATTATTTATATGCTGCTTAAAAGCTGCTTCAATATTTTTTATAATTTCGTTTGAACTTGATTGAAAATCCCTGGGTTCGAGTTTTATAATATCATCAACACCTTTTCCTAGAATATCTCTTATTTCATATATTGCTTGTGATTCTCTTAATTCTATTAGTGCTTCGTGAGGGATTTTACCAATCCAAGTCATTTCATTATCAGAAACATCTTGCAAACCTCTTAGGATGTGCATATGTTTTAAGTTATTTATTTTCTCATATTCATTCGCATCGTACTCTAACTTCCAATTAAAATATTCCCAAGAAGTAGGTGCATCGATAATTGGAGTTGCTCTATATCTTTGTGATTTAATTAAAATTTCATTACAAATACCAAACCTACCTGAAAAAGAATTTAACAACGCAAAGCCAGCATTATTAATACCAAGAAATTCTTTATTCATTTTCAGTCCTTCCACTATCTGCCTATTGGCATCTGATCCATATTGTAGGTCAAATAAAATTCTAGACTTATCTACAGCTCCTACTACTAGATCACTTGGAGTTTTATAAAAGCTAATAAATTCTTTAAGATCTTCGAAACTGGCAAAATCTCTTCCAAATATTTTACTCCCATGTTTTACTGTGTCTTGCATACCCCACTTTTGAAGAAGTTCTTTCTCTTGTGTATCAAGCGCACCTTTATCGGGTGCAATTATCACTATAGGAGTTTTTATGTTGGCTTTTATCAAATCTTTATATTGTAAAACATTTAGTCCATGTTTGAAAAAGTAATAAGTTTGTTTTTCAGGTGTCCAATATTTAAAGAGATCAAAACACCTGAGATATGGATCAGGCAAAATTATTGTATCTATATAAATACCACATTTTGAAGCTATACTTTCGTTATTGCTTGGGAATAAATCACCACCAAAAACTGCTTTGTGCGTATCATGAAAATCATCTATATGAAAGTTAACTCCATCCTGCACACAATCCCAAAAAGTTTTTATAGTATTTAAAAACTCATCAATTTGAGTTGCAACTTGCTCAACAATTTCTTTTCTTGAAGAAAGAAAACCTGCAAATTGAGAAGGTGTTGCTTTTGCCTCCAGCATTTGCTTAAAATGTACTCCAAATGTTCGATCCAATAAATCAATATAAGCATGTTGTATTTCTTGTAATGTAGCCTCTGATTTTGTTGTTTCTCGGTAATCAGCATATTCAATACATAATGCCATCGAACGAACCGCACTATCAACTGTATTTAAATCGAATGTACCATCGGGTAACTTTCTAACTTTAACTAAACTATCAATAATACTTTTAGAATCTTTAGTAACTTTGATTTTACCCTTTTCAGCATATTCTAACAGTATTTTTAGTCTTTCTTGTAGCCTAGCTTCATATTCTTTTTTTTCTTTATCCATAACAACCAACTTATTTTACCTTACCAATGATTTTAATTTTTCAATTATCATACTAATTATTCCTTACGAAATTTAATTTAGTATTTATTCTCAACATCCCTCAACAATCCTTATCTCTTCCTTACTCAGACCATATAGCTCATAAACCATCTGATCAATCTCCGCATCGGTTTTCTTTATTTCTGCCTGAAGGTCATTGATCTCTTTCCTGTATTCGTTAAAATATTCTTCCCATTCGTCCTGCTGCTTGAGTGAAAGTGAAACTTTCTGTTTCTTCAGTTCAGATACGAATGTTTTGAAATCGTGATCGTAGAAAGATTCGAGTTTTGAGCTTATTTTATCCAAAGCGAAATTAGATTTGATTCTGCTTTGAAATTTATTTGATTTTTCTTGTAGCTGTTTGTTTAAATCAAGCATTATATCAGCTTTTTCAATGAAAGGTATTTGTGATTCCTGATTTGCTTTCTTCACGGGAATTCTGCTTGTTACGGGGCTGTCGAAATGCATAGTTCTGATTGCTTTCCCAAAGATAAAGCGGTACGCATACCAGTTGATCAAATTTGAGTTCAGTAATGCCCAAACAAATTTATCTGAATAATCTTCGTTTATTTTGATTTGATTTATTGTATCGAGTATTTTGTATTCGTTTGAGTCTGGAATTGTGGCTGTTATCTTTATGTGATCGACTGGGTTCTCTATATGGGCTACAATGTTCTGAACAAGTATTGAATTGTTTTTTATCTGAGATTTAGTATCTTTTTCTATATCTTCAGCTTTGACTTTGCCTTTAGTTCCTGTTATTCCGTGCCTTTGAATTTCAGCTCCGCCAATTACGTCATAATCACCATGCTCCGATACGAATTTCTGGAACATGCCTCCACGACTGTTATCTGAAATATCATCAAGGTAAAAATCGCTCTGAGTCAGTTTGTTGGCTATCTCCAATTCAGAGTTAGATATGTCATTCAAAAAGAATCCATATTTTTCAAAAGTATATTTTTTTATCATTCCTACTTGTTTTATAATCTGATCATCCAGCACAGCAGAGTTGTAGAAATCGGATAATTGATTCTTTCTGTAGTTCATGATCACCTGTTCAAGTTTCACTTCTTTCCAGACCTTTTTACAGTCAACGACTTCATTCAGTCCGTTTCTTAAAAATTCTCTTATAGGCTGATAATTTGAAGCGTAACTGAAGGATTTCGGTATGATGAAAGAAAGAAGTCCTTTGTGTTTTAAAATCTTGTCTGATAACTTTATGAATGAAATAGCAGTTTCGCTTCCACCTTTAATGAAATTGCTGTTTAAATATTCCTGCTGTTCAGGTGGCAGATTTGCTCCGTAAGGCGGGTTTCCGATCACGACATCGAAACCTGAGTTGTCATTATAAATTGCCGTCGGTTCATTGACCTGTGTGAGTTTCTTAGAATATTCATATACCTGCTTTGATATTTCTTTGGCTACTTTCGCAGCAGCATAAGCTTTTTCGGTTTCTTTCTGAATTTCGATTGATTTTTCTTTTATCAGCTTTGCATAGTCTATGTCAGGTTTCTTTTCAATGATCTGAGGTTTATGTTCTTTTGATTTTCCGAAAATTTGGGGGAATTCTTTGTGCCAGTTGAAGGCTTTGTCGCCGGTGACTGCGGGGTCGTCTATGAGGGAGTTTCCGCACTTGATGTTGTTGTTGAGGTCGGAGAGTTTTCTGTCTTTTCTTGCGGTGTGCAGCCAGAGCGAGAGTCTTGCTATTTCTACGCTTTCGTCGTTGATGTCTACTCCGTAGAGGTTGTTTTCCAATATTGCCTTGTCGGTGTCGAACAGGCGGAGGGGAGAGGCGGTGAGTTCGGCTATGATGTCGTCTATTGTTTTATGTTCGGCTATGAGAAAGTTGAGTGCCTGATTCAGAAAAGCTCCGCTTCCGCAGGAGGGATCTACTATTTTTAGCGACAGCAGCCATTTTTTATATGCTTCGAGCCTGTCAAAGAGTTCTTTGCCTTTTTCGGTCAGAAAGCCGTTCGCCTTACGGTATGTTTTCTCGTCGAACTGAATGTCAGAAATGCCGAGCTCTTTTCTTTTTCCGGTGCAGAGGGTGCCTATTGTGTTTTCGACTATATACTGAGTGATGTACTTTGGAGTGTAATATACGCCGTCCTTCTTGCGTTTGCTTGTGGCCTTGTCCGTCTTTACTCCCTCTATCTGCGAGGTTATCTCCTCGATCTCCGAAAGCGAATGTTCAAAGATGTGCCCCAGAATGTTCACGTCGATCTCGGTATCAAAATCATACTGCGAAAGCCTGTAAAGGTCATGCCTTAGAACATCGTCGTCGATCTTTAAACCGTCAAGTATATCGTCAGGAAGAAAAAGCCCCCCGTTATAAGCCGGAATGCCCTCCTTTTCGTTCCCCGTGTTAAGATAGCCGAAGAACTGCCTGCAAATATCGTATAAAGGCTTATATGCGTCCTCCGACTTAAGAATGTCAAAGCGTGAAATTATCCTCGATATGGAATTGGGAGGCAAAAGTCCCCTGTCCTCGGAGAAAAGAATGAAAAGGAACCTGTCAATGAGCTTCTGCGATTTTTTAAAAAGCGTGAGCCTGTCCGTACCGGGAGAGTTCTTCACCATATTGTCGTAAAGCTTTCTCTTGAAAACCGAATAGTCCTTATAGAGCTTGCCGGAAATGTTCTCCTCATGGAACTTGGTCTCGGCTTTGAGCTTTGACGGAATGTCTGAAAAAACGCTTTCTTTTGAGAGGATCAGATACAGAAGGTCGAACTGCTCCCTGTTAAGCTCAAAGAGATCGAATTCCTCAAAGTCCACCTTGTTGTCGATATAGAACCTGAGCCTGTGGAAGTTGGAGGTGACCACATATTTACAGCCCTCGTGACTGTTCTTGTAGCCGAAAGCCTGATCGGTGATGCTGCCCATGTCCTTCGTTCT
>JAFGUL010000180.1 GCA_016938535.1 Candidatus Delongbacteria bacterium | reverse complement strand
GCGAAAGAGTTTTTTGAGAAGAACGAATATAAAATGACACTTGTTTACGGAGAGAAAGATTCAAGCGATAAATTCGGATTTAACGGGATCCCATACATCTGCGTTATTGATAAGGACGGGAACATCAGATATCAGGAGAACGGCTACTCTCCTGAACTGGGTGAGAAACTTGAATGGTGGGTAGAGGATCTTAAGGCGGAATAGAAAAAACTATTCCGTTACTTCTTCTTCCGTCATTGCGTCTTTGACCTTTTCCAGCTTATTCTGAAGATCGCGGTTCTTCTCCTGAAGATTTTCCATGCTTGATTTGATCATACTTATTCTCATTTCATAACTCGACTGCATCTTGTCGATCTTGCTTCCGAAGTAGAGCCATGCGGCAAAAAGCGTGAGAATTACAGCTGCTGCGGAAATTGATATAATAGATGTAACATCAACATTTCTTTTTTTTGTAAAAAAATTCATCTGATCCTCCTTTTATCCGAGATATGCTCTTAGGGCTTTTGACCTTGATGTATGCCTCAGCCTTCTGATAGCTTTCTCCTTTATCTGACGCACTCTCTCTCTTGTCAGACCGAATTTATCTCCAATTTCTTCCAGTGTCATGGGCTGATCCTGATCTATACCGAAATAAAGCATGATTACCTGTTTTTCTTTCTCGGTAAGCGACTTTAAAGCTATATCTATCTCTTCGCGCAGAGAATCGTCAAAGAGCTGCTTATCGGGAGATGGCTGATTGTCCTCCCTTAATACATCAAGAAGACGGTTGTCCTCTCCGGGTGCAAATTCAGCATCGATAGAAAGGTGTTTACCTGATATCTTCAAGGTATCGGAAACTTCAATTTCGGTTGTTTTTAATGCGTCCGCGATCTCCTCTGAAGTAGGTTCTCTCTCGAACTTTTTCTCCAGACTTGTCATTACTTTGGTTATCTTGCTTAAAGCACCGACTTTATTCAGAGGAAGCCTGACAACTCTTGACTGTTCCGCAAGCGCCTGAAGTATTGCCTGCCTGATCCACCAGACCGCATACGATATAAACTTGAATCCTTTAGTTTCGTCAAACCTGTGAGCAGCTTTAATCAGTCCCATATTACCTTCGTTGATCAGATCAATAAGGCTCAGTCCCTGATTCTGATACTGCTTTGCTACCGATACAACAAAACGCAGGTTGGCCCTGACAAGTTTCTGCAGGAGCTTTTCCTTGTCGGGACCTTCCAGCCGTATCTTTCTTGAAAGTTCTATTTCCTCTTCAGGAGTCAGCAAACTCTCTTCGCCTATCTCGTGAAGATATTTATCCAGAAGCTGATTTGACCTTACAGGTCTGCTGTTGCCGTTTCCGTTATTCGCGCTCAAAAAAACCTCCCCTGATTAATTCCGAGCCGGCTGTCGTCAGGGCTGTATCAGTACATAATCGTTTCTTCCGTTCCTTATGTATTTGACTATGTAGCTGCTCTTTCCGTCCTCCACTTTAGATACCGCTTTCTTAAGATCGTCAACTCCTGCAATATCATAGTGAACACCGGAAACTATGACCTTATCGATCACATCTCCCGCCTGAAGTTTTCCGTAGAAAACCGACTCTGTATCAATATCGGTCACAATTACGCCATTATCAATAGAAATATTAAACTTTTTTTTGTATTCTTCATTCATATTTTCGACCTTTAAGCCCAGAATATCCTCTTCATTTTTTTTCTCCTCTTCTACGGCTCCCGATGCATCAGCTAATATAGACCTGTCCCCAAGCTCTACTTTTATAGTCTTTTCTTTACCGCCTCTGAGTACGGTGAACTCAATTTTGCTTCCCGGAGCATAAGATGCCAGTTCGAATCTGAAATGATCAAGTGTAGTGATCTTTTTACCGTCCATTTTAAGAATAATATCGTCAGCTTTAAGCCCGTCTCTTTCAGCCGGTGTGTCCGGTTCAACCGACACGATCAGAACACCTTCCTGGTCGTCTTTTAGACCCAGAACCTGCTTTTCTGCATTATTGATCGCCTTAGGCAGAATACCGAGATAAGCTCTTTTTATCCTTCCGTCCGTTCTGAGATTTTCTGCTATGCTCTTAGCCATATTGATAGGAATAGCGAAACCGATCCCCTGAGCTGCGGCATTTACAGCCGCATTGATACCTACAACCTCACCTCTAATGTTCAATAAAGGACCTCCGCTGTTCCCGGGATTGATAGCTGTATCTGTCTGAATAAAGTCCTGAAAGACAGGTCCCTGTCTGATACCGAGCCCCGATCTTCCTTTTGCGCTGACTACTCCCACTGTAACCGTCTGTTCAAGGCTGTACGGGGATCCGATAGCTATGACCCAGTCTCCGACCCATAGTCCGTCTGAATCACCTAACTTCAGAACCTGATCCTCCCTGATTTTCTTATCAATTTTTATTACTGCCAGGTCAGTTTCAGGATCATTCCCGATCATTTCAGCTTCGACCTCATCACCATTATTCATCCTTACTATGATCTTATCTGCTTTTTCAACGACATGATTATTTGTCATTATAAAACCTTCGGTGCTATATATAAACCCTGAACCCTCGCCTCTCTGAATGTGTTTCCTCGTTTTAGGTTCCTGATTCTGCTGAGGTCTTCTTCCGAAAAAATCCTCAAAAAAGGGATCTCTTTCAAAAAATCTGTCAAAGGGTGAAACAAAATTATATTCAATGCTTCTTTCTGTCTTGATACTTACGACTGAAGGAAGTGCGTACTTGGCGATAACTGCAAACCTGGAATGACCATCACCGTCATCGTAAATATCAGCTCTTTCCGGATCGTCGATAATATCCAGTAAACCTTTTTCGTTCTGTTGAGCTGATACATCCTCAGTGAACTCGAATTTCGCTGTCAGCATGACTCCAAGTCCGACGAGCACTACCGCAAGAAACAGATTCCATATTAATTTCATAGCTTTTCTCCTTGATTTAATTTTTTCAGCTTTATTTATACCGTCAGTAAAGAACTAAGTTCGACTTTTTCGCCGGGAACGACCTCACCTGACAATATTTTTACAGAAAGATTGTTCAGGACAGTCTTCTCAATAAGCCTT
>JAFGUL010000031.1 GCA_016938535.1 Candidatus Delongbacteria bacterium | reverse complement strand
CGGTCTGAGAGACATAACATACAACAATTTTAAAAGATTCTCAAATATTGAACAGGCTATTGTGAAAGAGCTTGTAATTCTCAGCAGGCCGGCCCCGATGAATATGATTGATGTAATATCCAAAGTCACGATGATCAATAGCCAGATAGTATTGAAATTTCTTCATAAACTTACAGATTCGGAGGTTGTGGAAAAAATCAAATATTATGACGGATACAGATATTATCTCGCCAAGAGGCTTTTTTCGAATGCCGTGATAAAAGATTTTAATAAGGACGATTATGCTTTATGGAGCAAAACAACTGCTGAGCTCATTGAAGAGAAGCAGGGTGTTACTTCCGATAATATTTATGCTCTTACAGATTATTATTTCAGAAGCGACAGAAAAGAAAAGTCTGTCGAACTCCTTGAGAAGTCGGTAAATAAATCTATCGAGGAGAACAACCTTGAGTTCGCTGTCACTAACCTGAAAAGACTATACGGCGCGATCGACGAGAAAACCGATCCCGTAAAGAAGGTCAATACTTTCCTCACAATGATCCAGCATCAGTCAGATCTCGGTAACTACGACGCCGTTCTCGATCAGCTCGTCAAATTCGAGGATGAATCTCACGAGATGACAGAGATCAATAAACTTAAAATACAGCTGATCAAATATGACTGTTCGTCAAAAGCAGGAAGGTACGATTATCTGGATTCAACAAGAAAATGGCTTACTTCATTCAAAATAAGGAACAGTTATCCAAAGGAAGTCAAGGCTGCATATCTAGTATGGCTTGCGGATTACAACAGCAATGAAGGAATTTACTCGAAAGCTTTACGTTATCTCAATAAAGCACTTACTATATACAGGAAAGGTAAAAGAGATCTTCTTGAAGCCAGAACGGTCTTTAAAATCTGCCGGATAAAGATGATTTTGGGAAGGCTTAAAAATGTACTTAATGATATGAATACATATTTTGAGACTTTTAAAAAATACAACGAATCTGAGGATATTCTGGAAGGATACTTGAGCCTCGGTGATATTTACCGCAGCCTGATGGACAGAGATAATGCTATAAAGTATTATGCAGAATGCAATACTCTCGCAAAGGACGAAAATAACATTTCTTTCGAAGTGCAGTCTTCACAGAGACTCTCCGAATCAAAAATGAACAGCATGAATTTCAGCGATGCCATCAGTCTTATAAACTGCGGAGTTGAAAAACCTGAGGATATAAGCATAGCGGATCTTACAAGCGATATATTTTACGGAAGAGCCGTTTACTACTACACCACAGGAAAGCTTGAACCGGCTATACAGAGCGTAGATAAGTCGATAGACATAAGGTCACTTCTAAAAAGAAATGTTAAACTGACAGAATCGATGTTTCTTAAATGTAAGATCCTGATCAGGCAGCAGAGGCTCCCGGATGCCCAGAAAATACTGGAAATATCAAAACAATATTACAGCAGAGGGAATATACGCTTTATAGTATCGTACTCGATCTGTGAGAGCCTTATATTAATCTGGACAGGAAAATATAAGAAAGCTCTGAAATCTCTTCTGAAGATAAAAAAGACCGTTGACGGATTCATGGACCTCAAAGTAAGGATCAGATACAGAATTGTTCTTACGCTTGTTTACGAGAAGATGAAGGATATAAATAAAACAATGGGCTGTATAGGTGAAGCTTACGCTCTGTATTTTCAGAACAGTCAGCTGCTCGAGAATGAGAAGATACTGAATTTCAAATTGCTTATATTATACAATAAGATAAGATGCTATGCGGGTGATCTTGACAACGGGATAAAAGACATGTCCAATATTATACAGTTTCTAGGCAATCATGAACTACCGTTCTATAAAGCTGTCGTGAATTTCAATCTGGGTCAGGTATATCTCGATTCAGAGCAGAATTATAGGGCTGTCGGGTGTTTCAGATCGGCTAAAAAAGAATTCGAGAAACTTTCGACGAATTACCCGGAATACAAATACTGCATCGAAGTAATAGAAAAGATCGAGGGTAAGCAGCAGGAAGACAGACATGAAGAATGATCACTGTGAGAAGGACATACTGTTAAACTGCGACCGGAAACTTTCAGGAATGGCTTTAAGGAAATGTGCCGGCAGGTTTTTCAGCGATATCTCTCTATACACATTGATCCTGTCGTCCTTCACTGCGCTTGTTGTAATTATAGAGATCAGCTATAGATTTGATACTTCAGGAAGGAAAATATTATTTTTTATGTTCATGGCATCGCTTTCAGTATTCACAGCCGCTTTAATAAAAACCGCTGTAAATTATTACGGAAAATATACTTATCAGAAAAGATCTGTCATATCTGAAATAGATAAGAATTACAGGAATATGAAGTTACTCATGCTCTATGATCTTGTCAGGATAGGACGAACAAACGATATCGCGGCGGCGGCAGTTGAAGATATTTACGGACATTTCAGAGCTAATGCTGAAATTCCCGGTTTTTTTGACATGAAAAGCCGTAAAAGTGAATATAAAAGATTATTTATTTCGTTTGTTCTTTTTTCAATAATTTTATTTTCAGGTACGGCAGGTTCTGCTTTCGATCGGATTGTGAAATATAAAAGTGATTTTTCACTGCCTCCCAGTCATTCGCTTCATATCGGCAAAACGGAATTGTACATACCTGAATCCGATACTCTGGAGATCATATGCAGTTCTTCAGGATCTGTCCCTGAAATTGTGACGTTAAAAAAAGTAATAACGCAAAGCGGAAACGAACTCTCTTCCATAATAGCAAATGACGGCAGTGACAGATTCGTTTTCAGAGAGCCGGCCGTAAATGATCTTATCTGTTTTTTTGAATCGGAAGAGACCAGGTCGGACACATGCAGGGTCGTAGTTTTGAAGAGACCTCATGCGGATGAGCTTTACGCACGATTGAAATCGCCAGCATATACGAGGCTTGAAGTTAAAGAATATGACAGATCGTTCACCGAAATTACAGGGTATAAGGGCTCCGTATTGAGTTTAAATCTGAAATCAGATCCTTTGGGAGCCGATTCAGTACTAGTCGTTTTCAAAACAGGTGAGAGAATTTTAATGGAAAAGAATTCTGAAACAGAGTTTTCTTCTAATATTCGCCTAAAATCAGGATCCGAATTCCATTTTTCTCTTTACAGGAGTACTTTTGAAGGGAATACTCTTACTAATTTGTCTCCGGTTATTCATAAGCTGGAAGTATTGAACGATGAGTATCCGTTCATTAATCTGATATATCCCGAAGATGGAATGCTCCTGAAAGAAGATATGAATATTCCTGTTTTCGCTACCGGGACCGACGATTTCGAGGTAAGCAGAATAGAGCTTCATATGAGAAAAGTATCCTTTAACAGGTTCACCGGCAGATCAGAGAAGTCGGATTATGTTGTCAGAAGGCTTGAAAATGCCGGAGATAAAGAAGGGGTTTCAGTAGTAAACAGTTACGAACCGTGCAGCGGTCTGAATTTGCTGCCCGAGGATAAGGTGGAGCTTTTCCTGAGAATATTTGACAACGATGATATTTCCGGACCTAAATACACAGATTCACAGGTAAGAACTGTAATACTTCCCTCGATAGAGCAGCTGCTTACCAAGACTGAAAAAAACTACGAAGAACAGGATAAAATATTAAATTCAGAACTCGAAAGGAATAAAGATATTCTTGAATCGATCGACGATATTTCAGAGAAATTGAAAAAGAACAGGGAACTTAACTGGGAAGACAAAAACAGGCTTGATCAGATACTTCAGGAACAGGAAAAGATGAAAAGGAACCTCGAGGATCTTGAATCTGAGATAGAAAAGAATATCTCCATGCTTGATGAAAATTCTGTTCTGAGTGATGAAACGATGAAAAAGTATATGAAACTTCAGCAGCTCGTTGACGAAATGTTCTCAAAGGATATTAAAGAAAAGCTTAAAGATCTTTCCGAACTTTCAAATGATGAGAAATTCGATAAAGCATCATACGCAGAACTCCTGAAGGATTTTGAAAAAAACCAGCAGAAATTCAGGAACGATCTCGAAAAGACTATAGAAATACTGGAACAGATTAAGAACGAATATCTACTTGATAAGCTTTTAAAGCAGCTCGATCTCATGATATCAGAACAAAACGAGATAAATCTAGATCTGACTGAATTTTCAGCTCAGGAAATGTTAAAAAAAGAAGCATCTGTCGAGAAGTCTTTCGAGTTCTTTAAAAAGGAACTTCAATCTTCATCCGAGAGTATGGAAGGTTTGGGTATCGACAGCGTCAAACAAAAGGCGGAAGAAATAGATCTTGAGGAAAATTTCTCAGAAATCCGGTCTCAGATGTATTCATCGGAATTTACTGAAGCCAGGAAAACGGGAAATGAAATTTCATCCAAACTGCTGGATATTAAGGAAGATATTGAGGGAATTAAGAACAAAATGATGGATGAAGAGAAAGAAAAGTTAGTAAAAGAACTGAATTCTGTTATTTCTGACCTGATAGCTGTATCCGATGAGCTGGAAAATATAAAGAATTTCTCTAAAGACATTCCTTCAGATTCCGGGCATGCCTCTAAGTTAATTCGGGATTATGCAAGGATAGGATCTTCGCTTGAGACCGCTGCAGTTAAAATATTTGAAATATCCAAGAGAACTTTTTTTATAGATAAAACTGTCATAGCTCAGATCGGCAGGATAGAAGAGCTTTTCCGCAGCACATCCGTGGTTTTCAACAACAGGCAGTTCTCTTTCACTTACGAAACGAATGCGGTGCTTATGGGCAGCATAAATAATCTCGCAGTGATGCTGAACGAAGCGATAGAAGAACTTAGATCAGCCGAATCGCCGTCTGGTCTTGAAGAGATGCTGAAGAAAATGGAGGAGATGGCCAGAAAACAGGCTGAACTTAACAGTAAAACGTCACAGTCGATGTCTTCCTCTCAGGGCGCGGGAATGACGCAGATGCAGGAAATGATGAACAGGCTGGCGCAGGAACAGGCTCAGCTCTATGATGCTCTCATGAAAATGCAGTCGGGAATGAAAAGTCCGGGCGAGCAGGGTGAGCCCGGAAGCGAAGGAGCCCCCGGGGACGGGATCGAAGGGCAGCAGGGCAATGCGGGAAGCGGTTCGCCCGGAAACAGCGGCGCCAGAGGGAATTCAGGGACACCTGTCTCCGGGGAGAACGGAACGCCCTCCGCTCAGGGTAACGGGTTGGGGAAGAAATTAGGCAATATCGGTTCAGATATGAAAGAGATCGAAGATCAGCTTAAGGACAAGAGGCTTGATGAATCTCTTCTCTCAAAGCAGGATCGGGTCCTAGAGAAACTTCTGGACGCAGTTGAGTCGCTGAAAAGAGAAAAGCTGGACAACAAAAGGGAAAGCCGGACCGGAGACCTGAGAGCACTTGATCCGGGGAAAATAAATATTAAGAATGAGAACGATCTTAAGGAAATGCTTATAAGAACACTTAAAGACGGTTACTCCAATGAATACAAGATAAAAATAAAAAAATATTTCAGGCAACTTGAAAACTAAAAAAAGGAGGTTGTTATGAAAAGGACTTATTTTATTGTAATGGTCATATTAACCCTGATCGCGATGATATCTTGTTCCGAAAGCAGGGACAAGCTCGTTGTGGTTTCAATAAGCTCGCTGAACGGGAATATTTTTCCCGTAGATAAAGATTCTGTCAAATACGGAGGTTTCAGTCTTATATCGTCCAAGATAAAAGAGATCAGTAATAACAAGAGT
This sequence comes from Candidatus Delongbacteria bacterium, assembly GCA_016938535.1. Next base: position 8,447 of record JAFGUL010000031.1, on the reverse strand, counting down.
CTTAAAACAGACATAATCGGGAATTCGAACTTTATCTACGGTACAAGAGAGGCTTATCTGACAACGGGAAGATCTGTTGTCGACCTGATGAATATTCTAAACTTCAGCTGTCTGATATTAGGTCACAGGGAATTCTATTTCGGATATGAAGAGCTTTCAAATCTTTCAAAACAGGCAAAGTTCCCTTTCGTTTCCGCGAATCTTGTGAATAAAGACTCTTCGAGGATCGATTTTATTAAGCCGTACATCATACTAAAAGACGGTAAAAGCGCAGTCATCGGAATAAGTACCGGCAAGGTAATTAAGGCTAACTTGGATAAAGATGTGAACAAGATCGCGATACTGGATCCGGCTGATGCGGTCAGCAGATATACAGATGAGCTGAAAAGAATGGGTGTGGAGAATATCATTGTTGCAGGAGATTATAACTGCAGCGAAAGTTCGGGATCAAATCTTACCGCTTCAGAGGCGGACAGACTGTTTTCTCTCCGTGATATCAGTCTGTTTCTGACAACTACGGAAGATAACAGGAGCTGCTCGCTTCAGGGCAAGAAACCGGTTCAGATCTGCGGAATAAACGGTGCTGAGCTTGTATCTTTCGAGATCGAAAAAAATAAAATATCCAATCTTGAAAATCATTCTGTCAATTCGATCGGGATACAGCCGGACAAAGAGCTGTCTTCTCAAATGGCTGAAATAAATAATATGATTGAAACCCTGACAGGAAAAGTTTTAGGTACCGCCGGTGACGACATCCCGCACGCTCAGGGAGATAAATTCTCAGTTGAGACTCCCCTCGGCAGCTTAGTGTCAGATATTATGAGAGAATATACCGGGACCGAAATATTTTTCATGAACAGCGGAAAAGTAAGAAAAGGTTTTGAAAAAGGTCCTGTGACGCTCGGAGACCTTTATAATATCATGCCTTATGAAGGCAACATTGTGTCGGTAAAAATGAGCGGAGAGCAGATAAAGACGATACTCGAAAGTTCGTGTTCGCTGAAGATGAGTAAAAGTTTTCTGCAGGTGTCAGGAATAAGCTTTACGTTCGATTCTTCCAGAAAAGCAGGAGACCGCGTGCTGTCAGACAGTATTAAAATTAATGGAAAATCTATTGACGGGAAGCGTATTTACACTGTATCGTTAACCGATTATATATATCAGGGCGGAGATTCATATAACGAATTTCTGGACATGGGCGTACAACTTGAAAAAGTATATCAGAAGCAGATGAGAGAGATAATTAAAGATTACATATTGTCAAGAGGATCCATAACCAGGGGCGAGAACAGCAGGATTACCGATGTTTCAAAACTATAACCGGAGGATATGATTTGACCGTGGCTGATATGATCAGGAGCAAATTGTTTTACAGGCTTGTTTTCCTTTTTATGCTGATAGTTCTTCTTCCTATCGGCGTAGTGGCGTATTTTGTACATGATCTGATAACCGAGAACCACAATGATAATATCCGGAGGACACTTGAATCGGGAGTCAGTTTTATAAACACAACTTTTACTCATAATTCAGATATAGCGTCAGCAAATTCGGTAAGAGTAAGAGACGATCACAGATTTTACCGTGAGCTCAGACCTGTTTTGGAAAAGAAAAGTGACGGATCCGGTCTTATGAATTTTCTGAGGTCCAATTACAATTATGACAGTTTCAGGATCGTTGATAAGTCAGGTAAAATCGAGTTTTTCTATTCTGAAAAGATCAAGGACGATCCAAGAATACCCTGTCTGAAAGATATTAATGCACCGGTGGTCAGCTTCAGGAATAATAAATTCGTAGTATCCGTATCGCTGCCGGTTGCTGTTGACGAAAGGGAATACTATATTGAGCTTAGCAAAGAGATCGATAATTATAATATCTATGAAGTCGGTAAAAGTCTCGGTTTCGATTTTACTCTTCTGGAGGAAAAAGATCTCGTACTTAACAGTATATTTACGACTGTTTACGACAGTTACGGGAAACCGGTTAAAGGCAACGGTATCGAAATCAATCTAAATTCCTTCAATCTTGGACAGGTGTCCGACTGCAATATAGCTTCTGCAAAGCGGAAGATATATTTTTTCAAGCCTGTGAATTTCATAAAGAATTTTCTTGGCGCAATAACTTTGGTCGAAGACGTTCATTATATAAGATCGGCAAAGATACATTTCATGATACTTATGGGTATATTTGCGGGACTCCTTTTGCTTCTCGGGATATTTATAAAAAATCAGATAGTATCGCCCGTGGAGGAACTGCTTGAAGGGATCGGAAACGTATCTAAGCAGATCGACACAGATCAGCCTATTGAACCGCTTGATGTTCACAGCATCGGAGAGATCGGACAGCTTGCGGAAGAATATAATAAAATGGCTTCAAATCTGGGCAGGAGTTTCTCAAGGATCAAATACCTGCAGAATTACCTGCTGAATATATTTGAATCAATGCCTTCGGGTCTTATAGCAGTTGACAATCAGGGAAAGGTAACCCAGTGGAACAGGAATGCAGAGAAATATACAGATCCGGAAGAAAGTATTTATGTGGGCGAGGAAGTATGGAAAGCTGTTAAAGATCTCAAGCTCCTGAAGAACGATCTTCTTAAATATATCGGCGAAAGAAATCATGTCGAAATAAGCAGAGAACCGCTTCAGAACGGTGAGAGGAGAAATATAAATATCCATATGTTCCCTCTTATAGCGAACGGTGTTAAGGGAAGCGTTATAAGGATCGATGATCTGACAGAACTTAAGAAAAAGGAAGAGCAGCTGATACAGGCTCAGAAAATGGAAACTATAGGAACTCTGGCAGGAGGTATCGCTCATGACTTCAATAATATACTCAGCGGAATAGTAGGTGTCGTTTCTATTTTGAAGTACCGTACCGACAGGCAGATCGAGATCCCTCCCGAGCAGCTGGCTGAATATCTTGATATTATGGAGAAGTCAGGAAAGCGCGCCGGAGATATTGTTCAGAGACTTCTTACCCTTTCCAGAAAGCAGAATACGCTTCTGGAAAATGTCAGAATGTCCGAAGTGGTTTCGCAGGTAATAAAAATATGCTCGAATACCTTTGACAAAAGGGTTCGGATAGCGGGCATTAATCTTGAGAGCAGCTCTTCGATACATGCTGATTTTACTCAGTTGGAGCAGGTAGTACTTAATCTTGCAATAAACGCGAACCACGCGATGACGATAATGAGAAGCGAAAATGAAAATTACGGCGGAAACCTGACTTTAGAGATCATAGACGATATTACCGATTCTGAGATTTCAAAACTGATTAAAGCGGATGATACGAAACGCTATACATGTATCTCAGTAAAGGATACAGGTGTGGGAATGGACAGTTCTGTAATAAAACAGATGTACGAACCTTTTTTCTCAACCAAGGATAAGAGCCTGGGCACCGGACTGGGTCTGACGATAGTCTACAATATTGTCCAGCAGTTCGGAGGTATCATCGATATTGACTCCGTTCCTGGTAAAGGTACCGAATTCAGACTTTATTTTCCAAAATACGAAAGCTGCGGGAATTCGGATGCAGCCGAAAGTTCAGCTGTTATTAAAAAAGGCGCCGGAAATATACTGGTCGTTGATGACGAGCCCGTTCTGAGAGAGCTTGCCACATCAATGCTGACCCAGGCCGGATATTCAATCACAACAGCCTCAGACGGGAGAGAAGCGATATCGGTTTATAAACAAAAAAATAAAGAGATAGTATTGGTCTTGCTCGATATGATAATGCCTGAGATCGACGGGAGGGAAACATTTAAAGAACTTTTGAAGATAAACAGGCACGTGAAAGTTATAATGACATCCGGGTTCGCCAGGGACAGCAGGGTCGAGGAAGTTCTTAATGAGGGTGCTGTTGACTTCATACAGAAACCTTATACGATCTACAATCTGACTGAAAAAGTTTATGGAGCTGTTTATAATGAAAATAACAAAGAAGCATCTGCCGGAATGGATAAAAATTGATTTCAGGCATAACAGCAATGTTCTGGATATAAAAAGGGAATTAAGGGGAAGGCATCTTCATACTGTCTGCGAGGAGGCGAGATGTCCTAATCTTTCAGAATGTTTCGGGATCAAAAAGACCGCGACCTTCATGATACTCGGGGATAAATGCTCAAGGAACTGCAGATTTTGCAATATCAGGCACGAAAAACCTTCCGGAGTCGATATAGATGAACCTGAAAATATCGCTGTAATGGTCAGGGAGTTGGAACTAAGGCATGCGGTTATTACATCTGTTACACGGGACGACCTTTTAGACGGAGGAGCCGGTCATTTTGCAGCAACTATCAAAGCTGTAAAAAGTATGACAGACGCGACAGTAGAAGTTCTTACACCTGATTTTATGGGTAATTCTGAAGCTAGGAAAACTGTATCCGGCGCCGGACCGGATATTTTCAATCATAATGTAGAAACGGTATGCGAACTTTACACTTCCGTCAGACCTGAAGGAGATTATGCGCGTTCGATTGAATTTTTAAAGGGGATCAAAAAGGACAACAGAAATGTCCTGTCCAAATCAGGCATAATGGTGGGGCTGGGGGAAACAGAAGAGCAGCTTAAGAAATTGCTCGGTGATCTTGCAGAAGCGGAAATAGATATCTTTACATGCGGACAGTATCTCAGACCTTCAAGGCACAATATTGAGGTTAATGAGTATAAATCTGAGGACTGGTTCGAAAAGTTCAGGGAAACCGCCTTGTCTTTCGGTATAAAATATGTATATTCATCTCCATTCACGAGAAGCTCATATAACGCCTCTGAGATAATTTCAATGATAAAAAGGTCAGATATTAATGGCTGAAATAAACGAGAAAATACCTCATTGGTTCAAAGGTGAAGAAAACATCGTGTCTGTTTACTCGTCGGTGAGGATATCCAGAAACTATGCAGGAATGAATTTCCCTTCGTCTCCGGGATACAGCCTTTATAAAGAAGTCGAGAAAAAGACCGATGATATTCTTGCGGAACATTTAATTTCGAAAAGGATCGTAAAATTTTCTCTGTCTGCAATCCCTCAGGAGGAAATTTTAAGGATGAAAAGACTCAGAATCCTTCCGGAAAAGAGGAACGACATTCTGATCAGGCTCGCGCTCTATTACGATGAAAAAAACAGATCATATCTTCTTACGAACTATATAGACCACCTCACTTTCTTTGCACACTCTCAGGGAACCGGAATTTCGTCCGCATTCAGAAACTGCAGAAACTTTGCGGAACTTTTTGAGAATGCGGGACCGGCAAAGGACTCACTCGGTAATTATCTAACATCCGGTATAGATTATTTCGGATCAGGACTGAAATGCTTTTCAGTTCTTTCTGTTCCAGTTTTAAGGATCGCTGGAAAGATCGGAGAGATCAGATCGTCTCTGGAATATAACGGAGTTTCAGTTCAAAGTTATTTCCGAACAGCAGAAGATTTTATTTTGATTATTTCCAATAGAGATTCCTTTTCGGTACCTCAAGGCGAAATACTGAGAAAATTTAAAGAAGTTCTGAAGGAATTAACAAAGATGTCAGCAAATGTCTCGGATGATCCCGGTATTAGTTACGGAGTTATGAGAAAGAGGCTGTTTGAAATAATTAATTCTGAACACTTGACATTTAAGGATTTTATTGAGATATATGATATACTTTCCTTTTTTAAGTGGAAAGGTAAAATAAAGCTCAGAATATCAGAACTCAACAGGGTGCTGGTTTTGCTGATGCAGGAATCTTCGGGTATCGTTTCCGGAGGAGCGCTAAAACGGTCATTAACTGACGGATTTTTGAAAAAGGCGGCAAAAACAATTAATAAAGAGGTAGCGAAATGAACCTTATGCCATTTGTGATACTCATAGTTATGTTCCTTCTGGGAATAAACGGCAGGACAAGAGGAGTAGTGAATTATAAATTTCCAATCGAGAGGATAGTATTTTCTATGGCCGTGATGCCGCACGCTGCAGTATTCATTAAGTCCAAAATGATTGCCTTCATGCCCGAAATGTTAGCAGCAATATTAGGCGTTCTTATCGGGCTTGTAATTGTTTTCGCGGTATTTACTTTCTTATTCGGAAGGATAGCGAAAATACCTGAGTATGAAAGCACAGGTGCAGACAAAACACTGGGTTTTATTGTAGGGGCTGTAAAAGGTTTTGCCGTTATGTGCGCGATAATAATGTTGTATGCGATCGTGTTCGCAGATTTAATTCTGCCTAAGATGGTGACTATGAACATGAAGGAGAATTTTGCGAACAACAGGATCGAAAATTCAATTGAATACTACAGGTATACAGTTTACAAAGTTTTTGCCAAGGCAAAATCACTGGATGTGGCTGATGCAACTTCTACGACTAAGAATTTTTACAGCGGTAAAACAAAAATAGATCTGAAAAAAGGCGCACAGGAGAACTTTTCGGGAAAGACGATCGTTGACACCACGGTTCCCGGCTATGTAAGATGGAGCACAAGAGATTATGCTCCGGAGCCTGAAAAACCTGCTGAACCCGAACAAGAAAAAAAATAAAAATATAGGGGAGTATCATGCCTGAAATAATTGATGTATTCGCAAGAGAAGTTCTGGACTCAAGAGGAAATCCCACTGTAGAAGTGGAGGTCTTTCTTCAGGACGGATCAAAAGGCAAAGCTATTGTTCCTTCAGGAGCATCGACAGGCGAGCATGAAGCCTGCGAACTTAGGGACGGAGACAAGAAACGATATATGGGAAGAGGAGTTCTGAAGGCTGTTAAAAATGTCAATGAGATAATCGCGCCGGAAGTCATAGGGTACTATGCTACCGAACAGGCCGTGATCGACAAGCTGATGATCGAGCTTGACGGAACACCCAACAAGGTCAAGCTGGGGGCGAACGCCATACTTGGCGTTTCCATGGCCGTGGCAAGGGCTGCCGCCGAATCAAGAGGTCTTCAGCTGTACCAGTACCTCGGAGGCGTGAACGCAAAAAGGATACCCGTTCCAATGATGAACATAATGAACGGAGGCTCTCATGCGGATAACAATGTAGATCTGCAGGAATTCATGATAGTTCCGTACGGGGCTGACAATTTTAGAGAATCACTTAGAATGGGAGCCGAGATATTCCACACGCTTAAGGGTATTCTAAAGAAAAAAGGTTTAAGTACGGCTGTAGGCGATGAAGGCGGCTTCGCACCCAACCTGAAGTCGAACGAGGAAGCTCTGGAGCTTATAATGGAGGCTATAAATGCGGCGGGATACAAACCCGGAGAACAGGTTCTTATCGCCCTGGATCCGGCGGCAAGCGAGTTCTATGACAGGAAATCCAGAAAATACAACCTCGACTCAGAAAAGAAAAAACTGACTTCGATGCAGATGGTCGAATACTATACAAAGCTCGTAAAAAAATATCCGATATTCTCTATTGAGGACGGAATGGCTGAAGATGACTGGGACGGCTGGAAGATGATTACTGAAAAACTCGGTAAAGATATTCAGCTGGTAGGAGACGACCTGTTCGTAACGAACATCAGCAGGCTTAAGATGGGATTTGATAAAAAGGTAACGAACTCGATATTGATAAAACTCAACCAGATCGGAACAGTGAGCGAGACAATGGAGTGTATCGAGACAGCTTTCAAAGGCGGATATACGACGGTGATTTCCCACAGGTCGGGCGAAACCGAAGATTCTTTCATAGCCGACCTTGCTGTAGCGGTGAACGCAGGTCAGATAAAGACAGGATCGTTATGCAGAACGGACAGGATATGCAAATATAACCAGCTGCTGAGAATAGAGGAAGAGCTTGGAACCGCCTCTGTATTCGGACTTGATCTTAAGAAAAGGAACATCACAAAAGTAAAAAATTAGAAAATGCGGGAGGTTTAAAATATCTTGCGGGAGGAATAATAATACAAAGATAATATTCCTGTTTTTTCTTTCGGTATTTTTTGTTTCGTGCGTACTGATGCCGCCTGCCAGGCAGGGAAAGACTGACGATGTCCGGAAGGATGAGGTCAACGGCGAAATTACGCTCGACGCCATCGACATAATCATAACAGAGGACCCCGGAGATTCCAGGATAATTGAGATTTACAAAGACGAAGTTCTGGATAACTGCGAGAGAAGATTTATCGACATGACAGGTTATTACAGGAACGGTGAACTTCTGGCGGCTAAGTTACTCTTCGACAACATACTGGAATCGCTTGAGTACCTTTACGGCGACAGGAAAGTATCGGATACCGAAATGCTGAAGGATTTCTGGAGCGAGTTCAGTGATCAGAACATTAAAAACTCCGGCGTTGACATTTTTGCCATTTACAACTCACTCTACCTCGACGAATCACTGTTCGCGAAAGAGGAACCGTCAAACGAGCTCGTGATCGAAAAAACTGAAGCCCAGGTTATAAAGCAGAACAATCCCGGTTTTTTATATGTGGAAGAAAAAGTAAGAGAGTTATTTTCGGCATCTCCGGAAAAGGT
>JAFGUL010000030.1 GCA_016938535.1 Candidatus Delongbacteria bacterium | reverse complement strand
AGTTCTATATAGCCTGAATTACCCTCGAAAACGATACCCCCACCTGTTCCTGAAAGGAAATATAGATCCTTGAGCTTTGCTGCATTCTGCCTTCCGGGATTATAGTAACCTGCATCGTAGAAGATCCTGAATGCGAGATCCTTTTTCGCCGTTACAAAAAAGACATCAAGTGATCCTTTAATCAAAATATCGCTCTGGAAGAAATCTTCTCTGTATCCCCTCAACGACGCTGCGCCACCAAAGTATATCCTGTTGAAATCAGGTATTTCATCATTAAATATTATCTGGTTATATTGTCCCGAAATATTTGTAAAAATTTGGTTGTAAGGAGAGAACAGATAGTCAGTGCCTGCAAAAATTTCTGCACCGCTGATGCCGAGCGAATCTTTAATGTCAATCTCGACTGACGATAACATTACTTCTATTTCGAATCCTGTATCCTGAGGTATTGTCTGCCTGTCGTAGATCGTAGAGTATTTCAGACCTGCTGAATATTTGTTCGAAATGATTCTTTTACTGCTTCCCGTGTATATGGAATCCGGATAAACTGTCTGACCTGAAAATCCGTAGTTCAGTGAAGATGAAGGATCGAAACCGTATGACTGCATTGCAGAATATGACCTTGTGAGTGATAGATTTTTTTTATATTTCTGGGAATATTTAAGCCTTGAAGATATATTTGAAATAAAAAAGAAAGGTTCAAAATAATCCAGACTCAGATTCTCATAAATATCCGACGATCTGTCCCAGATCAATGAAGCTTTCCGCATTGTACCAAAAACATTGCTAAGTTTTATCTCTGCAGTTACTGAAAAATCATCATTATTATCGTCGGACGAATATCCCCCCATAAGCATGATCTCGTTATATTTCTTCTCAGTCAGTGCGTAATTTATGCTGTAACCGGCCCCTTCTCTAAAAATATCCCATTCCGGTTTTTTTCTGAACAGACCACTTTTGTAAAGCCATTGCACACCCTGTTCAACTGACTTTTCGTCAAACCTTTTGCCTTTTGTCATTCTCGATTGCCTCAGCAGAACTTCTTCCTTTGTGGCTTCCGCACCCATAAAACCGATGTTGTTTACTATAACATAATCACCTGAATTGATGTTCAGGTGAAGGATATTCTTATATTCATCCCGCAAGACGCTGTCCACAGTCACTTTAGCGAACGGAAACGATCTCCCTACATAAAAATCAAGGATCCCGTCGAGAACTTCAGTCACAGTTGCACATTCTTCTGTAAGAACTGCTTCTGAAATTATTTTTTCAGTAAAATAAGGACTGCCGGAAATTTTTAGATCAACATTACAGTCAGAATATAATTGAACTGAGTAAAAAAAGAGAAACAATATTATTTTATGACACGATTTCATTTATTATACCGGAAATTTTATTGGGAACCAAACAGGGAATATTCTTATCATTTAAATCGATAACATCCCTCTCAAGTTCCATTTCCTCCTGAGAAACATAGCTGAAATAACTTTTATTTTTGTAATAACGGGCCAGATATTCCTGCTCGGTCTGTCCGGGAGTGGGTATAAAAAGAGCTTTCTTGCCGTAGCTGACAAGTTCCATGACCGTCGAATAACCCGGTCTTGATATTACTGTCTCCGCACCTTTTATCATTGCTGTCAGTTTTTCCCTTTTTACACTCGAATAAATCACGGTAGAACCAGCTGAATACATTTCATCAGATTCAGTCACACCTCTAACTATGATCTTCTTACCTTCAAGCTTATCTGACTGTTCAATGATCTTCTTTTCAAAAATTGTTCTCTGCGGCTCGGGACCCGAAATGATAAACAGGTAGTCAGAATAAATCTCAGGCTCGTTACCTTTAAGATCGGCAAGGATCCCGGCATAGGTTATCTTAGGGTTATTAATGAATTCTAAACCGTGGGAAAGGCTTCCTGAAAGATTTACTTCACCTTTCTCGTCCGGAATAAATATTTTCCTGTAATTTCTGAAATACGATCTGTTGAACCACTCCGATAAGGGTTCAAAATATTTTAATCCACCCGGAAGTTTGAACCTGATCTGATGCGTAATGAAATATGAAGGTACTGATCTTGAATATATCCCATAGCGGTTATCTGATATTATCCGATCGTATTTGCGGTTTTTTATCAGTTCCTCAGTAAATCTTTGCTCTGATCTCAGCCTCAAAAGAATTCCCGGAAGCTGAAAGAAAAGCGAAAAAAGGAGAGCTCCCCCTCTTTTTGTGTATTTTACGGAATAATCAGGATGATCAATAAATTCAAGATGCGGCAGCTCTGACTTAAGAAGGCTAAGCGATCTTCCTGTTGAGAGTACGGTAACATCATGATCTTTTATAAGCTCTCTTATTATCGGAAGAGAGCGAGTCGCGTGACCGATACCCCAGTTCAGAACCGCATATAATATTTTCCTTCTTTTTTCCAAAAACTTTTCTCCGGAAATTAAACCTTAAAATTACAAAATTTATCTTGACAATTCAACACAAAAAACTTACATTTGGAGACCTTACCGCGGGATGGAGCAGTCTGGTAGCTCGTCGGGCTCATAACCCGAAGGCCGTAGGTTCGAATCCTACTCCCGCTACTAAAGCTGAAGAGCCGGTCTTTACCGGCTCTTTTCTATTTTTTAGGATTCTTCTTCTTTTTGTACCAGTCATTATATTTCTTCATAACGCTCAGCTTATACTCGATATTTATCTTTTCATTCGTTTCATGGTCAAGGCCTGTAAAATAGAGAGCGCCGGCCAGAGTCAGAGGCAGCGGTATGAAATTAATTATGCTGCCGGTCTCAATTTCAAGATCCGAGATCACTTTCGAATTATAATCGATTTCTTCATCTGTCTGACCCGGATAGCCTGCCCAGAGATCCGCAATGAATTTTACATTTTTACCGTATTCACCTGCACGCTTGATAAGAAATTTTATATCTTTAACAGCACTTTCACCCTCATCCAATCCTGTAAGCGATCTTGTGTTCCCGTAAAAACTTCCCGTTGAGATCTCAATATTCCCGTCATTGCGGTTCATGATGTAATCCTTATAAAAATTTTTATCGGCCAGCAGCAGCTTAACATCCGGTTTTCCGGCATAATAATTATTTCTGACATTCGGGAATTTATCAAATCCCTCCATTATTTTGAGTATCTCGTCATTTTTCGTTTTGATATTCGGGCAGACTGTAGGCATTGTGCACGATAACCTTTCGCATGATGAACAGACTTTCTGATTCCCCTGATATACCATATACTGATTGAAGTAGGGAAGTCCGAACATTCTGAGCATTTTGTTATAATCTCTTGATCTGATGAACTTTACCGTTTCTTTCCTGATCTCTTCGTTCGATCTTGATGATATAAACTTGCCTTCCGTCAGGATATCCTGAGAATCGTAAATGTCATTCAGGCACCCTCTGTGGGTGATCACAATATCTTTGATAAATCTGAATATCGGTATTTCCTCTTTGTATTTCGGATGAGGCCTTCTCTTAAACCCTGTGCCGAATATCTCGTCAGTTTCCTCATGAGTAAATTGCAGCCCGGGCTTGTTTACGACCATATACCTTCCGACCGCTCTCTGTATTATCATTGACGAATTATAAGGATTCTGGTTCTTGTGAAATACAAGATGGTGCTCTGTAAGCAGCGAAGGGTTCTTTTCCAGGCTCTCGTGAGACGGCAGCTGAACATAATTGTTCGCTTTTTCAATATCTTTTATTATGTATGCCGTTCCGGACAGCTTTTTAATTTCGCTGATCTTCTTCCCCGCCTTCATCAGGTCGCATATCTTTACAAGGTTGTGCTCAATACTTCCGTAAAGTAGCATATCGGCCTTGGTGTCAAAAAGAACCGGTTTGCGTAATTTGTCCGACCAGTAATCGTAATGACTCAGCATTCTGCCTGCCGCTTCAGCTCCGGCAAGAATTATCGGAGTGGTTTTGTAAAGCTCTTTTAGCTTGTTGCAGTATTTTATTGCCGCTCTGTCCGGCCTTACGGTCCTCTTCCCTCCCGGGACATAGGGATCTGTACTTCTAAACTTCTTAAAGGCTGTATAATTCATTGCCATTGAATCTTCTTTTCCTGTAATTACGAGAAAGAAGTACTTTGGTTCAGGATATCTTTTCCAATCTTCATTGCTATCAACATCAGGCATATCAAGAATCGCCGTTCTGAAACCTTTTGAATTAAGAAATCTTCCCGCTGAAGCAACCTGGAAATACGGATGATCAATATATGCGTCTCCCGTAACTATAATAACATCCGGTTTTTTCCATTTGAGGTCTTCGACTTCTTTTTTTGTTGCAGGTATAAATCCTTTAAGCATTCCATCTCCGTTTTAACACTTAAATCTAAATAAAAAAGCTGCCGAATGACAGCTTTTTTATCAGTATTTCATAAAGTTCTATTTCACTTCATCTTCAAAGCCGGCGAACAAAGCTGCAAGAGTCTGCTCATCCATTATGCTTCCGTCATTGAAAAGAAGGTACGGTACTATTACATAAGCACCGGTATAATCCTGATCTTCTTCATTCCACTCATCTTCATCCCAGACTATCTTAGCCATCAGTCTTCCTATCTGAACATCATTCTCGTAAACATAACACCAGATATAGTCCCCGCTGTTAAGCATTTCGACCTGCTGCTCCAGAGTGTATTGTTCCGATTCCGTCATCGTGTCCATTTCAATTACATCAGACCAGAAGTCGATATAGTAATCCCCGAATCCGTAACCAAGATCGACTTCACTTACTTCATCAAGAGTAGCATCTGTAAAAGTGATCATTGCATCCATGCTCATGTTTGTTACATTATTTTCCTTGAGCGTCATGTCATAATTCATAACATTTGAAGGACTGTTTGTAAAAGTTATCTGCATTGAGTAAGGTGTCATATCCAGTGTGACCTGAAGCTCTATAGGCATAACATCTTCAACAGCAGCCAGGTATTGCCAGGAGCCTGTAAAATAGAGATCAAGCACCTTATCTCCGGCACTTAGAACTTCCATGTCGATCAGAGTAGGATAATAGTCGTAGTAATAGTACTGGTACTCGTCATACCATGAGATATACTGATCCTCGTAACCGTCCAAAATAAGTCTGAATTCGAGATTATCAACAGTGTATTGAGCCGGGATTATGACAGTTATGTTACTACCCCCTGTATCTATTGTCCAATCACCATCCGTAATATTGCCGTACTCGTCGTAAATATATCCGTTGAAGGTGTAGGTCCCGAGCCAGTCTTCAAAGATAAAATGATCGTCCTGCTTTGAAGTCAGACCCGAAGTTTTGAATACTTTCTTTAGCAGATTCACATTTTCAGAATTGACAGCTGATTCTACGCCGTCAAGCGAATTGCTTAGTCCGTTAACCGGCAGATCGAAAGGAAGATTGTACAGAGCAGCCATGTTATTATTCATAGCTGTAACACCGGGGGACGACAACATCCCGTTCATCGAATTAGTCATCTCGCCTTGAATTGCCTGTGAATCCGTAGTAGCGGATTTCGTTTTTTCGTCTGAACATGATGTAAGCACAAGTAATGCCGCAAACACCATTGTCAAAATAATTTTTTTCATGTTTTCCTCCCTGAATTGATTTTAATTTTTTTCCTGCACTTTAATATACCCATATTTATTTTTTCACGCAACAAAAAAAAGTTTATGAAATTTAGCTTGAAAATCCGGTATAAAATTGTTTATTTTCAATAGATAACAGATGAAGTGCCTGTTCATGTAAAAAAGGAGCTTTTTTGTTTATAAAAATAGTATATAATTCACTAATAACCCCGCTGATATATATTTCAGTTTCAGTTATTGCACTGTTCAACAAAAAACTTCGGAAGTCAATTAATGTCCGCTCGACCGTGATCAGTAAACTCGTTGAGAAACGCTTAAATCTAAACCCTTACAAAACAACAGTACTTTTCCACTGCTCATCAATGGGAGAGTACAAACAGATACTGCCCATAGTTAAAAACCTGACGGGAAATCAGGATGAAGAATATAATCTTGTTCTTTCGCTTTTTTCCCCTTCTGCCTATGAAAACATCGATAAGGAAGATTCTCCTTTCAGCATTATAACTTACACTCCATTCGATTTTTACTTTGTTACAAAAAAATTCATAAACACCATCAATCCTGATATAGTTCTTATATCTAAGCATGACATCTGGCCGAATTTTATATGGGAGCTAAAAAAAAGAGATGTTCCTGTGTATTTGATCAATGCTCTCTTTGCAGACGACACCAAAATGGATAACTGGTACGCTAAATACTTTTACAGATCAATATTCACAAACATTACCGGGATACTGACGCTCAATGAAAAACACAGACAGAGATTTCTAAAGATCTTTCCATATCCTGAAAGGATCAGGGTTACCGGAGATACAAGATTCGATGCGGTAATTTACGAATCAGTATCGAACACGGGAATTACTCAGCTCGAAAAACTCAATGAAATAGAAAATGTTTTCATCGCAGGAAGTTCTTGGCCTGCCGGCGAGCGTAATATACTGAAAGCATGGGTCAAAGTTAAAAAGAAATTCGGGGAAGCTTTTCTCGTGATCGTACCTCACGAGGTTGGTGTTGATCATATTTACAAGCTTGAAAGTTTATGCCAGGAAAAAGAGTTCAAAACCATTGTCTTTACAGAGATGACAGGAAAAGAGAAACTTAACGAGTATGATGTTATCATCATTGATAAAGTAGGTCTGCTGTCAAGAATATACAAATACGGGAGCATAGCTTATGTCGGAGGCGGTTTTTCAAGGAACGGAATTCATTCGGTTCTTGAACCGGCAGCTTACGGCCTTCCCGTGGTATTCGGTCCCCACCTTGACAAATCCCCCGAAGCTCAGGAAATGAATAATCTGAACTGCGGAATAATCTTCAATAACGAAAATGAGCTTTACAATGTTATAGACAGCCTGTGGTCAGATAAAGCACTTTATGCGAAAATTTCAGAACTCAGCCTTGAATTTGTAAATGAAAGAAGCGGTGCTACAGATAAGATCATAGAAATAATAAAAGAAAAGAACAATAAACCGAAATTCGACAAGAACACTTCTCTTACCGAGGAAGAATTCGAAAAACTTCTCGGCAGCGACAAATGACCTGAGGTGAAAAAATGATAGAGAAATTAAGAAAAGAATATGAAACGATATCGAAACTTCTTGTAGTAGCGATATCCTTTCTTGTTATGTCGATGACATTCGGTTACTACTGGCTTATGCTGAAGGGTCACAGTGAGAAATCTTCAGAACTCATCTCCCGCGCCATAGACTTTTACTATTCGGGTGACGGCAGTTCAGATACTGACATAAGAATGTCTCAGGAGGAAAAATTCAGAACGGTTTCTGAAATGCTTGCAGAAAGCGGAAGACCGTATCTTATCGTAAATATAAGCAACCGCAAAGAAGTGCCTGTAATGTGGAATTTACTGCCGGTAAAGGATGATCCCGAAGCATCATTGGAGATATACCGGAACTCTAAACATGAACCTCTTATGCTGAATAATTCCAGGGTCCGGAAAAGTCTGTATTACATTCCCGACAACCTTATAAGCAAGGTAAGGTTTTACCCTTTATTTCTTGGAATGACAATAATACTTCTGGTTTTTATGACAGGATACCTTTACATGTTCATGAGGAAAAATGAAAAACAGTCTTTATGGATAGCCATGTCAAAAGAAACCGCACATCAGCTTGGAACCCCGCTCACATCTCTGAAGGGATGGACAGACTACATATCCGAGCTGGCAAAAAACGATCCTGATCTCTGTCAGGTAGAAAACGGTCTTAAAGACGATATAGACAAAATAGATACTGTAGTTCAGAGATTTTCGAAAATATCCACGCCCAAAGAGTATAAAATGTGTGATCTCAGAAAAATAGTCGAAAAGTCAACCGATTATATTTCAAAAAGAATTCCGATGGATCCTCAGAAGATCAGAATTGATACACATTTGGAGGAAGTTCCCGATATTTATGCAAATGCCGTCCTGCTTGAGTGGACAGTTGAGAACATTCTGAAGAATGCAATTGAGGCTCTCGCACCCGATCGGAACGGAATTGTAGATATCCGTCTTTTTCCCGAAAAGAATAAGGTCGTGATCGAAATATCCGACAACGGCACAGGTATTTCCCCTTCTATCAGGAAAAACATTTTCGAGACAGGTTTCACAACAAAGAAAAGAGGCTGGGGACTCGGATTGTCGCTCGCTAAAAAAGTAATTGAACAGTATCATAACGGAAGTTTGTATATCAAACACACAGACCGTGAAGGAACTGTTCTGAGAATAGAATTGAACAAGTTCATATAGGAGAAGTAATGTACGGTGACCTTAACATAAATAAAGATAAGAATACCATATCAGGCGGAATAATTCTGAAAGTAATGCCTTCAAAAGAAAAAATACCTGTTCCGGGCAATATTCTTTCACTTAGTATTGATTCAAATCATTTTACCGAGATTCTGGAAGAAGCCGAACTGAGCGACACAATGATAGTCCTGCTCGGAAAGAAAAATCAGTATTCTTCAGATTTTTCTGCAGAATCATATTATCAGTACGGCTGTGTAGCCAAGGTCGTTCAGGTTATCAAGCTCCCTGCATTCGGCAACAAAGCTCTGGTAAGATGTCTTAAAAGGGTCAAAATAACTGATTTTCAGAAAAGAAATCTAACTCTTTACGCCAGGATCGAACCTGTAGAACTTGATCTGGAAACTGATGAAATTTCAAAAGCTTCTTTAAGGCTTCTGAAGAAACTCTATAAAGAATATCTAGAGATCAATCCTCAGCTTGAAAAGCCTGATTTCTATCTTAACGACGATGAGTTCATCAATCCTCTCGGTTTCATTGACATCATTCTGGGCAGTCTGAACCTGAATTACAGGAGAAAACAGAAAATGCTCGAGATAACCGAATTGAAAACGCTCATACAGGAACTTCACATAGTACTGCTTAACGAGATCGAGTTCTCTAAACTTGAAAAGAAGATAGAGGCTGATGTTTCTCAGAGAACACTCAAGGAACAGAAGGACTATTTCCTCAGAGAAAAACTCAAAGGTCTCAGCTCCGAACTTGGAGCTGATTCTGTTCAGATACCCGAGGTTGAAAAGATCAATAAGATGAAACAGAACGGCGAATTGACTGAACAGGCTACAGTTAAAGCTGATATGGAAGTCGAAAAACTGAGCAGGATACATTCCATGTCACCGGAATATGGTTTAATAAGAGATTATCTTGACCTTATCATATCTTTACCGTGGAAAAAACAGGGAGAGATCAACATCGACATCAAAACTGCCGAAAAAATTCTCGATGAAGATCACTACGGCCTTAAGAAACCTAAAGAAAGGATACTTGAGTATCTTTCAGTGCTTAAACTTGTGGACAAGCTGAAAAGCCCCATTCTGTGCTTTGTAGGCCCGCCGGGAACAGGTAAAACATCGATCGGAAAATCCATTTCGAGATCACTCGGCAGAAAATATATTAGGATAGCTCTCGGAGGTCTGCATGACGAAGCCGAGATCAGAGGCCACAGAAAAACATACATCGGTGCTATGCCGGGAAGAATAATACAGTCGATCAGGAAAGCCGGCTTCAATAATCCTCTGATACTTCTTGATGAGATAGACAAACTTTCATCTGATTTCAGGGGTGATCCCGCCTCGGCACTGCTTGAAGTTCTCGATCCTGAGCAGAACAATACCTTCACCGACAATTATCTGGATGTGGAATTCGATCTTAGCAATGTGCTGTTTATCGCAACCGCCAACGATCAGTCAAGGATCCCGGTGCCTCTGCTTGACAGGATGGAACTGATAAAACTTGACGGCTACATAGACACTGAAAAGCTCATGATCGCAAAGAACTTTCTTATCCCCGATCAGAAACAGGCCAACGGATTAAAAGAAGAATCCTTGAGAATAACCGATGAAGCCGTTTATAAAATAATCTCTGATTTCACTATGGAAGCAGGCGTAAGAGAGCTGGAACGAAAGATAGCAAAGATATGCAGAAAGTCGGCAAAGATCATCATAGACGACGATAATGCTGAAATCATTGTTACAGACAAGAATCTGACAGATTTTCTGGGTGTTGAAGAGTATAAAGATTTCTCAAATGTTGAAGGCGAAAAAACAGGCGAAGTGAACGGGCTCGCATACACTGTCTCCGGAGGCTCCGTTCTGAAGGTCGAAGCGAATATCATCAAAGGTAAAAGCGACCTGAGACTGACCGGCAAACTCGGAGATATAATGAAAGAATCCGCGCAGGCAGCCCTAAGCTGCATTAGAACTTTTGCTGACAGATTCTCGATCGACCATAAAGTCTTTGAGGAAAATGAGATCCATCTCCACTTCCCTGAAGCCGCAGTGCCGAAAGACGGTCCTTCAGCCGGGGTCACAATAGCTGTTTCTGTGATCAGTGCGATCAGACAAATTCCTGTTGACCAGAACATAGCTTTGACGGGAGAAATAACTATTCACGGGGATATTCTGGCAGTCGGGGGACTTAAAACAAAATTCATGGCCGCAAAACGCGCAAGGATCAAAACAGTGTTCATTCCTTCTCAGAATATCAAAGACCTCGATAATATTGACCCCGATATAAAAGATTCTCTTAAAATAATCCCTGTGTCGAGACTTGAAGAATTGATCGGACTTGTACTGGAGAAAAATTAATGGATGAAGTCTATAAGATCAAATCTTCCGAATTCGTGATCAGTTCAGCTTCGGGAAAAAATATTGAGATAGACAGGCTTCCCGAGATAATCTTTACGGGCAAATCCAATGTCGGAAAATCATCTCTAATTAATTCTATACTCAACAGAAAAAGACTTGCCAAGACCGGGAATACTCCGGGAAAAACAAAACTTATAAATTTTTTCCTGGTCAATTCAGCTTTCTATTTCGTTGATCTTCCGGGATACGGATACGCCGCGGTATCTAAGACTGAAAGAGAAAAATGGTCAAAAATGATAAAAACATATCTTAACGCATCGAATTCGATAAAACTGGCGTTTTCCATTCTCGATATCAGGCATAAACCCACTCAAAATGACATCACGCTCATTGAAATGTTCAACTCCATGAATATCCCCCAGATCATAATTCTTAATAAAAAAGATAAAATATCGAACAATGTTCTTTTTGTGCAGTCGAAAATGTTCAAAGAAGCTCTCAAAGGCCTTGATACTGTCATAGAGATCATTCCATACAGTGCCGTAACGGGATTCAACAGAGATAAAGTTCTCAATCATATAGGAAATTTTTCGGGAGAAAACGATGCCGATCGAAATTAATAAGAAAATCTGCGACAGATGCGGATGCTGTGTGGCTGTATGTCCCGCTGACTGCATAACTGTCTATGAAGCTTACATCGAAATTGATCACAAGAAGTGTATCAACTGCAATAAATGCGTCTGGATCTGCCCTGTTGATGCTTTAAGATCCGAAGAAGATACTTTAACTTGAAAAAACACCGTTAATTATCTATATTGTAAAGCTAATTAATTAAAGGGTAAAAGATGTGCGGAATAGTAGGATACATAGGAGGAAATGACTGCGTAAGGCTTCTCGTTGACGGACTGAAAAGAGTCGAATACAGAGGTTATGACTCCGCCGGTATTTATGTTTATGATCAGCAGAATAATACTTCAGGTCTGACAAAAACCGTCGGAAAGATCATTGAGCTTGAAAAAAGTATAAGTGAGAAATTGAAAGGAAATATCGGCATTGCCCACACAAGGTGGGCTACGCACGGAGAACCGAGCCACGATAATTCTCATCCCCATTATTCAAATGATAAAACGATCTATCTTGTTCATAACGGAATAATCGAAAATTACATTTCAATTAAGCGTAAGCTCGAGAAAGAGGGCTATAAATTCTATTCTGAAACTGATACCGAGATACTGGTCAACCTTATTCAATTTCATTATACGGACAGTATTGAAACAGCGGTAAAAAAAGCACTCCTTGAAGTTAAAGGAACTTACGGGATCGGTGTTTTCTGCACGAAAGAACCGGACAAGATCATAGCCGCCAGACTCGGGTCCCCGCTTTTGATAGGCATAGGCAGAAATGAGAACTATTTTGCATCTGACCCGGCTTCAATAGTTAAGCAGACGGACGAAGTCGTTTACATGCAGGATGGAGAGATCGCGGTTATTACAGGAAATAAGGTCGTACACAAAACACTGGGTGATGAACTGCTAAAAAAGAGCATTGAAAAAATATCTTTCGAAATATCTGAAATAGAAAAAGGAGGATATGATCATTTTATGCTCAAAGAGATTTTTGAGCAGCCGAACACGATCACGGACTCAATGCGAGGCAGAATACTTCTTGAGGAAGGAACGACTAAACTGGGAGGTCTCAGCGAGCACCCTGAGATATACAAGTCCCTGATAAATGCAGAAAGGATCTTCATAGTGGCTTGCGGAACAAGCTGGCACAGCGCGCTTATAGGTGAATACATGATCGAGGAGTATGCGAGAATACCCGTTGAGGTAGAGTATGCTTCGGAATTCAGATACAGGGACCCGATAATTACTCCCAAAACCGTAGTGATCGCGATCTCCCAGTCAGGTGAAACCGCCGACACGCTAGCAGCCATCAGAGAGGCTAAAAGAAAAGGCGCAACAGTGATCGGTATCTGCAATGTTGTGGGTTCAACTATTTCAAAAGAGACTCACGCAGGCGTTTATCTCCATGCAGGTCCGGAGATCGGAGTAGCCTCAACCAAGGCTTTTACTTCCCAGGTGATCGTTCTCGCCCTTATCACTATCGATATAGCCAGACATAAGAGCATGTCATTCAGAGAGGGATATAAGATCGTAGAGGAATTAAAGATACTTCCCGCACTTGTGGAATCAATACTTCAGAATTCTTCAATAATAAAAGACATAGCTGAAAAATTCAGGAATGCCAAAAATTTTCTTTACCTGGGAAGAGGCTATAATTTTCCCGTAGCTCTCGAAGGAGCACTTAAGCTAAAAGAAATATCCTACATTCATGCTGAAGGGTATCCTGCTGCCGAAATGAAGCACGGACCGATAGCCCTTATTGATGAAAATATGCCTGTCATATTTATAGCTATCAAGGATTCTATCTACGATAAGGTCGTAACAAATATAAAAGAGGTCAAGGCGAGGAACGGCGTAGTTATTTCAATTGCCAGCCACGGTGACGAAGAAATAGCCGGTATTTCGGATTATGTTATAAAAATCCCGGACACGACTAATCTGCTTTCTCCGATCCTTACAGTGATCCCGCTTCAGCTTCTGGCATATTATATTGCGGCTGAAAAAGGTTTTGATGTTGACATGCCCAGAAATCTCGCTAAAAGCGTTACAGTTGAATAGAAAACAACCAGGAGTCGGAATGAAAATATTTTTGCTGATACTTGTCATTTTTACTGCGGATATATTTCCCGTGAATTTCGATAAAGCGAAAAATCTTTTTGAATCCGGTTATTATTCCGAGCTTATCGAATATACAAATGAACTCGACAAATCTCCACAGTCCGATTTCACTTCTTCTCTGTACAGAGCTGTGTCTTTTTACAGAACTGGAAAATTCAGAGAAAGCAGGCAGATGATAAATAAGATCACGGCTCTTACCAGTGATCCTGAAGTAAAAGATTACGGACTTTATTTTCTTGCTTTGTCTGAGATCAAGCTTGAAAATCTTGTTAATGCCGTTTTGATACTTTCAAGGCTTACGAATTCTTCCGTGCCGGAAATCTCATCCAATTCAAAAACTATCCTGAGATCTCTCGTTCATTACAAGCTTAACGAAAATGAATTGAATGATCTCGCAGAAGAAATTACTGACAAAGATGTTATTTCTTATATTTCACAAAGCAGGAATGCTCTCAAGATACTTGCCGTTCTTCCTCTTTCAGGACTGGATAAGGAAGCAGGCGAGGAACTTCTGACCGGGCTTGAATTTGCGGTAAACACTCTTAAAACAGAGGACAGGAACATAATTCTCGATGTCGTAAATTCAGAGAGCAGAATATCTTCTATGACAAAAAAAGTTCTGGACAGGCTGAATTCATCAAATTACAATCTCGTGGTCGGTGAGTTAAGGTCAAATCCCACGGCAGCCCTTGCAGGTATAACAAGCCTTTTGAATATCCCTCTTCTCTCACCTACGGCGGCCGCTAACGATATCTCCTCCATTTCTGAATATGTTTTTCAGATGAACACGAGTTCTTATACCCTCGGAAAAACTATAGCAGAATACGCTATAGATTCTTTAAAATACAGAACTTTCGCTATACTTGCACCTTTAACTGATGACGGAAATGAATCTGTTTCAGGATTTACCGAAACCGTTATCGAAAAGGGATGCTCTATTATTTCCACCGAATGGTATTTTGACCATTTCAACCTCAACAGACAGCTTCAGAGGACCAGAGAGAGAGTTCTTTCGATCGATTCACTTGACACCGAGGAATACATGTCGCTTGATTCCATTAAAACAGTTCCCGCGGGCGTTATTGAAGCTTTCTTTCTTCCCGTGCCGAACAGCGATATAGAATCTGTACTCTCACAGGTTGCGTACTATAATTTCAGTGCAAAAACATTAGGGACCTACGGATGGGATGATCTTAAAATGCTGAATAAACTTTCTACAAACGCTAAAGACCTTGTATTCATAAAGGAAAGCGGATACGACCTTAATAATAATAAATATACCGATTTCGTTTATAAATTCAACAGGGATAAGAACAGGAATCCTAAAATGCTTGAAATTACGGGATATTCTGTTATTGAAATGATCCTGACCCTTCAAAAGGAAAACCCGGAAATATCGATCCATAAAATTCTTAGCGGTCAGGTAGAATATAATTCCGTTTCCGGCAAGGTGGTTTTAAAAGATTCAAGAACGAACAATGCATCCGACATCTATGCATTTACACCACGATCGGGTATCAGCAGGATCGACTATTTCCCGAAAGAGGGTAAAGACAGTCTTTTCCTTGCAGAAAAATACTTTAATACCGCCCATGTTTACAGCGTAACCAGACAGGATTCTATGGCTGCAGACTATTTTCTTAAATCTCTTCAGGAATATAGTGTGAAGCTTAAACTTCCCGACAGTCTTTTTATGAAGAACAATAATATTTCTGAGATCTATGAAAGGCTTGGAAGTACTTATTACGGTATGAATGATCTTAAGAGTGCCGGAACTTATTATGCAAAACTGCTCCAGGAATATCCGGAAAATAAAGAATTCGTCTTTAAGCACGCCGTTTGTACCTATGAAGACGATCCTGATCTTGCAATTGTAACTTTAAGGGATTTTACGAATGACCCGGAGTATTCAGCTGAAGCGTATTATGAGATCGGAAGAATTTATTACAGGACAGACGATATTAAATCTGCAACAGATTATTTTGCTATTGCTGCCGAATTAAACAGCAAAAAAGCCCGCAGAATGCTGGATTATTTTGAAAAGCAGAAAGAAGAAAAAGAAGAAATTGAATTTGAATGGTAGAGGAAATCAAATGACAGAAAAAAGTGTTGAAAAAATTGTATCACTGGCAAAAAGAAGAGGTTTTGTATTTCAGTCAAGCGAAATATACGGCGGACTTAACGGGTGCTGGGATTACGGCCCTTTAGGTGTTGAGCTGCTTAAGAACATTAAGGAAGAATGGTGGAAAGCCATGACTTACAGAGATAATATAGAAGGTCTCGATGCTTCGATACTTATGCACCCAAAGGTCTGGGAAGCTTCCGGGCATGTAGAAAATTTTACCGATCCCATGATCGACTGCAAAAAATGTAAGGCCCGATTCAGGCTTGATACTCTCGCGGAAAATTTCAATCAGAAAAAGAAAGACAAAGCAGTCGAAGCTCTTTCAGCCGCATCCGAAAACGCAAAAACCGCTATCGATAAAATCAGCGGATCGCTTAAAGATGGTGAAGATCTTTTTGAAGCTCTTCTCGAAAATGAAACAGTCGCTTTTGATCTGCTTCAGCAGATGAACTGTCCGCTTTGCGGAACAAAGGATTCTTTTACGAAACCTCGTAATTTCAATCTGATGTTCAAGACATTTCTCGGGTCGCTTGAGGATTCAAAGAACGAAATTTTTTTAAGACCTGAAACAGCTCAGGGGATATTTGTGAATTTTACTAATGTCCTAAATTCAAGCAGGCAGAAACTCCCGTTCGGAATAGCACAGATAGGCAAAGCATTCAGGAATGAGATCAATACTAAGAACTTCCTTTTCAGGACAAGGGAATTCGAACAGATGGAGATGCAGTTCTTTGTTAAGCCCGACGAAGATAAGAAACATTTTGACGACTGGAAAGATACTAGAATGAAGTGGTACAAAGATCTCGGAATGGATGAGAATAAACTCCGATACCACGATCATCCTCAGGATAAACTTGCTCATTATGCAAAGGAAGCTGTTGATATTGAATACCTTTTCCCGTTCGGTTGGGGAGAAATGGAAGGCATTCACAACAGAACCGATTTTGACCTTTCCAGGCATCAGGAATATTCGAAGAAATCTCAGCAGTATTTTGATGAAAATACAAAAGAAAAATTCATACCTTTCATTATTGAGACATCGGCCGGTGCAAGCAGATCATTCATGGCATTTTTGATCGATGCATATTATGAAGAAGAAGTAAACGGAGAAATGAGAACTGTAATGAAATTTCACCCCAAACTCGCACCCGTAAAGATCGCCGTATTTCCTCTAGTAAATAAAGACGGTATTCCTGAAATTGCGAGAGAGGTCGAAAAGGATCTGCGCTCATCTTTCAGGATCTTTTACGACGATAAAGGTGCAGTAGGAAGAAGATACCGTAGAATGGATGAGATAGGAACACCTTTCTGCATCACCGTTGATCATCAGACTCTTGAGGACAGGACTGTCACAGTCAGAGAAAGAGATTCAATGGAACAGATAAGACTGTCAATTGATGAACTTAAAGATTTCATGGACGATAAACTTAAATTCTAGGTTACAATTGAAAACTGGTATCGTCAAATACAAAAAGAACCATCCGGTTCTGACAAGATTGATGCGTACTGTCAAGTATTTTGTCCTGCTTTTTGTCAGAAAAGAAGATTCTCCCGAGAATATTGCACACGGCCTGGCTATGGGAATATTTGTAGGTTTTCTTCCGATTATACCTTTACAGACGGTTTTTATTCTCCTTTTGTGTACTATCTTCAAAACGAACAAACTTGCCGGGGTAATAGGAAGTACAGCATTGACAAATCCTTTTTCAGCAATGCCGGTTTTCTATGCTCAGCATTTTCTGGGAAGAATATTTATCCTTCATGAATTCTCTTATGATAAATTTAAACACCTTTTCTTCCACTTCTCAATAAGCGAGATCAATGAAGTGGGAAAAGAGATACTGATAATGATTAAAATGGTGAGCATCGGGGGTGTGATACTTGGGGTTCTGTTTTACCCGTTCGCATATTATTTTACTAAAAATTATATAATAAAATTAAGAAAAAAAATTAAAGACAGAAAGCTCAAAAAAAGATTTTTTGTGAATAAACTTACCTGAGCTTTCTGAATTTAATGTAATGGATCTTAAAACCTTCCCTCTTCTTGTGCCTCTCGAACTGAGTTTCTATCCTGTTATTTACCTCGTGCCTGTATGGTTCTGAATAGCAGTTTTCAAATATTTCTGAACCTGCCAAAACATCATAAACTTCATGAGAGTATTCTTCATGATCTGAGGCGAATCTGAATGATCCTTCAGGTTTAAGCATCTTATGGATTATTTTCAGGAAATCCGAATTTATTGTTCTGTTCTTGTGATGCTTTTTCTTAGGCCACGGGTCCGGAAAGTTCATGATGATCTCTGTGCATGAACCCGGCGGAACTATCTGCTCGATATATTCCGTTCCAAGCCTTGCTATCATCAGATTCGGAATTTTGTCTGTTTTGTTCAGCTTTCTCAGAGTTATCCTAACTCTGTCCATTTTTCTGTCAATACCGAAATAATTGAATTCAGGATGTCTTTTTGCAAGCTTGATCAGAGACTCTCCGTTGCCGAATCCGATCTCGAACTTTACAGGCTTAGCATTTCCAAATATCTTTGCGAAATCCAAAGGTATATCTTCATCTTTCACCTCAAGTATTCTGTCATTGAACTCGAAATATTTCCTGCTGTCATTGTTGATCTTTTTCAGATATTCTGAAATTGTCAGCCACATTTTTTATGCCTGTATTTTATTGTTTATTTATCTGTTGATCAGCTCAATAACTTCATCCCTGCTTATCGCGCACCTGAAACCGATATTATTCAGATCTTTGGATATGTCAAGTATGGCTCTTCTGTACGACTTACAGTCTTCTTTGGAACTCAGCCACGAACCTCCTCTCGGGACTCTTGCGCTTCCGTAATACCTCGATCTTGTCTCATTTCCCGGATACTGATAAAGAACGCCCTGGACCCATTCGCTGGCATTGCCGGCGAGATCGTAAATTCCGTATTCATTCGGTTTATAGGATTTTACCGGAACTGTGCTTCCCACTGTAATATTCATCCCGAATTTAGCCTGAGTTTCGGTCATGTCCGAACCTGTCGGGTATGGGTGGTTCTGCCCGCCTTTAGCTGCACATTCCCATTCGATCTCGGTCGGTAATCTCTTACCTGCCCATTTTGCATATTCTACTGCGTCTTCATAATCGACATTGATCACCGGCATATCATCCTTGTTGAATTTTCTGTCCCTTAAGTGAGAAAGGCTTCCTTTGGGCTTATAACCTGAATCGTCCAGAAATGTTTTGAACTGTGAATTTGTGACTTCTGTCTCATCAAGATAGAAATCGATCACTCTTACAGTATGCTCGGGTCTTTCAATATCCGATCCTTTGTCAGAACCCATCTTAAAACTCTGGCCTTCAATAAGGATCATTTTCTTATTATCCTTTGCATAGTAGAACTTCTCGTCGTATGTTTTCTTTTTCTTCATCTGCTGTGCTTTTTCGGCATCAGAAAGACTCTTGTAGAGAAGTGTATCCTGTCTGGATTTCCTTTCCTGCATGAAAAGATCCACATCCTCCTCTTCAACTTCTTCTTCGGCTGTAAGGAGACTGTCCTGCTGACCTCCGGCCATATACTGCATAACATAATCTCTGTTCTGCCATACAAAATATGAAGCTACCAGTAAAAGCAGCAGAATAAGAAGCATACCTTTACCGCCCTTCTTTTCACCTTCAGGTTTAGGAGGTTTAGGAGCTTTTGGCTGTTTCGCGGGTTTTTCTTCTTTTTTCTTGAGCATCGGTCCGCTCTGACCCGCAGCAGGTTTAACAGCTGCGCCCGCAGTTGTTTTCTCGAGTTTTTCTCCACACTTTATACATTTCTTTATGGAGTTGGGATTCATGGTATTACATTTAGGACATATCATAACAGATCTCCCTGTTTGTTAAATATTTATAATATAAGCATCGCGTCGCCGTAACTGTAGAACCTGTAATTTTCATTTATCGCTTTATCATACGCTTTCTTTATCATCTCGATCGAACTGAACGCTGAGACCAAAAGGATCAGAGTTGATTTGGGAAGATGAAAATTCGTTATCATTCTGTCGGTGACTTTGAATTTATAGCCGGGATATATGAAAATATCCGTTTCGCCTTTAGCTTCCTTTACAAAACCGTTTTCATCCGCTACTGTCTCAAGGGTTCTGACCGCAGTGGTACCTACAGCGCAGATCTTTTTACCGGACTTTTTTGCAGAATTTATGATATCAGCCGATTCTTGCGATATTTCGTAATATTCGGAATGCATTTTATGGTCGAGTATAGATTCTGATTTTACAGGTTTGAATGTTCCGGCCCCTACATGTAAAAGTATTTTTACTACTAAAACACCGGCTGAACTCAGGTCAGACAGGATATCATCTGTAAAATGCAGCCCGGCAGTAGGTGCAGCCACTGCGCCCGGTATTTTGGCATAAACTGTCTGATAGCGGGCTTTGTCATCCTCTGTCGCTTCTCTCTCTATATAGGGCGGCAAAGGCATTTTTCCGTATTTATCTATATACTCGTATAGGCTCTCATCGTGTTCAAATATCACGATCCTGCCTCCGTTTTCAGTGCTGCTCTGAACTATAAATGAAGCTCCGGATTCCATTGTGATCCTGTCTCCGACCTTTAATCCTCTACCCGGCTTTACCATAACCTCCCAGACATTTTCCTCTGTCTCTTTTAACAGAAGAATTTCGATCTTTTTCCCGCTCTTTTCAATGGATCCGAATAATCTTGCAGGCATAACCTTAGTCTCATTCAGCACAAGAACATCACCGGGTTCAAAATATTTCTTAATATCTGTAAAATTCTCAGAAAAGAGCTCAGCTGTAGATCTGTCAAGAGTCAGTAATTTTGAACCTGTCCTTGAAGCAAGAGGTTTCTGGGCTATAAGCTTTTTAGGCAGTTCAAAACCATATTCGGATAGTTCATACATCTTAAAAAAGTCCGCTTTCTCTATTTTCTGCCACTTTGCCATAATATCTGTAAGCCATGTCCGTAACTATTCTTCCCCTTTGGGTTCTCTGAATAAAACCTTCCTGAATAAGATAGGGTTCGTAAACTTCTTCTATAGTATCCGCTTCTTCCCCGACAGCAACGGCAATATTCTTTATGCCTACAGGTCCGCCTCCGAATTTATCTATCATTGAAAGGATAATAGCTCTGTCCATCTCATCAAGTCCTTTGCCGTCAATTTCGAGCGAATCTAACGCTCTGACAGTCGTTTCGATATCTATTGATCTGAAATTTCCGACCATTGCAAAATCCCGTACCCTTCTGAGAATCCTAATGGCGATCCTCGGAGTTCCTCTCGATCTTTTCGCCATTTCATGTGCAGCTTCATCTTCTATGCTTATATTAAGTACCCTCGAAGATCTTTTTATTATGTGGTAAAGGTCTTCATTCTGATAATAATTGAGCCTGCACGAAACACCGAATCTTGCTCTCAAAGGTGATGTGAGATTCCCTGCTTTTGTTGTCGCCCCTATCAGTGTAAATTTCGGCAGCTGAAGCTGAACGCTGTTCGCTGACGGTCCGCTGCTGAGCATTATATCGATCTTATAATCCTCCATTGCAGGATAAAGATATTCTTCGATAACAGGAGAAAGTCTGTGTATCTCATCTATAAATATAACATCTTTCTCTTTTAAATTTGTGAGAAGCCCTGCAAGGTCGGCAGCTTTTTCAAGAACAGGTCCCGAAGTTGTTTTTATATCTACTCCGAGTTCATTGGCTATAAGATGAGCAAGTGTGGTTTTACCCAGTCCCGGAGGACCGTGCAGTATCGTATGATCGAGACTGTCATCTCTCATTCTGGCTGACTGAACAAAAACCTTAAGGTTGTCCTTGATTTTTTCCTGGCCTACAAATTCATCAAAACTGAGAGGTCTTAACGAATTTTCTATCTCCCTGTCTTCATTCAGTTCAGAACCGGTTAGGATCGTTTCTCTCAACTATGCTCCGGATGTTAATTATACCGGTACCGGATTTAAATCCCGTACAATGCGTAAAAATATAAAAATATTTATCTATAAGCAAGTATAATAAACTGTTTGGTGAAGTATTTTATCTGAAAAGTGCTTTTATACTGCCCCATGTTGCTGTAATGCCGGTTGTTTCTATTCTGACACTTACCGGTTCTGAGGTGTTTACCGTACCGTCATAGTCAACGACTTTTATTCTGTAATAAAGCAGTGTATTTTTTGAATGGGGGTTTAGATCTAAAACAGAATATGAGGATGAGCTGCCTTTGGCCGTTTCAGAAGTGAGTTTGTAGAAATTTACTCCGTCGGAAGATTTGTCGATAATAAATTCTTTGACATTCACCTCGGATGAAGTCTGCCACTGCACTTTGACAAGCCCTGATGAATATTCGGCATTAAGATTTATAACATCAGTTGAGGCAAGCAGTAATAGAGGGAAAACCAAAATAAAAACTGCTTTTGCGCATGAGAATCTGATATTTGATCCCTGAATCTTCATGGCAGTAAGATACAAACAATATTCTGTTTAGTCAAGAATAAATTATTTTGCAATTATAAGTATCTCCTTTTGTACAAGATTCTGCTTGTTTATAAATTCTATTTTACAGATCTGATCTCTTTTAAGTATCCTTATGTCGCCGGAGCTTATATATGACTGCGGAAAAACATAAACCTCGTTAAAGTTTGAAAGTCCGAACTGATTGGGCCTTATTATAAGGTTGTCCGTTTCTGAAAAATCGACCTTCGATGAATAATCCAGATCGTTCATTTTCTGCAGTTTTACTCCATCCCATGAATCGGTAATAATTCCTCTGTCAAGGGCAAAGCTGTATGTAAGCATTTTGTATTTTACTGAATTAAGATCGCTTATCAGCTCCTGCTTCTTCATCATTTCTTCCTGAAGCTGCCTGTTCTTTGAGTCAAGCTCTCCGAGTTTACCTCTTTCACTTAAAAGCTGTTCAACTTTGGCCTGAGAGGTCTTAAGATCCGTCTCGAGCTGTTTCGTAATGTTCCTCAGTTCTGTCCTTTCCCTTTCAAGATCGAGAATTCGTTCCTGGAATGCCAGCTGGGCAAGCTTTTTGATCTCGTTGGGAGATTTATCCGCCTCCCCTTTGGTGATGAATGAGCCGTAGAAACCTTTTTCGTAAAAATTCCATACATAAAGACCTTCGTATGTATAGTCAAAAATATTGACACTCTCGATCACATCTCTGGCCTCTATAGGGGTCAGTCCTTTCTTATCCACAAGAAAATTATAGGCGATCTGCTCATGACCTTTTGATTTTGTCATTACAACGGGAGGTTCCAGACCTTTGTTTTTTGAAATTATATCCTGCTGCAGTGCCTTGAGTTCTCTGTCGGTCTTTATTATTGTGCTTATCTTATCCTGAATTCCCGCATCACTTTCTTTTCCTGCCTGGTCAGAGAGATATTGTATAGATTCATCTGTCAGTACATTATCATCGGAAGGGTCGATCTCTATATCCTGATATGCGTCATTCTGCCTTAGTTCTTCAACAATCTCTTCAATTTCCTTAACTTTCTTATTCTTTTTTACATTCAGTTTTTCCACTTCCGCAATAAGGCTCTTGTATTTGTTGAACTTATCCGACGGATCAGGTATCATGCTGTAGATGAAAAGTATCAGTGAAGTTAGAACCACTGTCGAAATTATTACATAGAGAAATATAGTTTTCTTATCGATCTTTTTTACATATTCTCCTGATAGAGTATCTTCAGAATCATCGAAAACATAGCCTGACTGAGCTCCTTTCTGAACCCTGTCAACAATTTCTTTAGACTGGTCATCGAGTATCCTCTGACGAAATTGCCCGTAAATACTTTCTCCGTCAGAATTCTCGCGGTTGTTCAAGATATCAAGCTTGTTCTTTTTTTTATCTTCGCCCATAACCTTTACCGTTTTCTATTTATTTATGTCCGGCCTGTAAAGCCCATTGTCTCTAATATAACATCTAACTGACTCATTTACAAGATATTTAATATTAAAATTTTTCGAAACAAGTTCTCTTATTTTTGAAGAAGAGATATTCATTTCGGGGCAATAACTGCTGAATTTTACTTTAACAGGGTTATCAACTGTTCTATTCCCGTCCGGCCTTTCTGCAACGATTATTTCCGCTTTTTTAAATATCCTGTCGGAATTTTTCCAGTTCCCTATTGTCTTATAGCAGTCGTATCCGACTATCAGGAATAGATCGGAATCAGGAAATCTCTCTGCAAAATATTCCACGGTTTCATAAGTGTAAACTGAGCGGTTCATAGCAGCTTCGAATTCGCAAACATGAAAATACTCATTATCGCCTGTAGAAAGTTTTAACATCTCTATCCTGTGTGATACATCGGTGGTAATATTTCCGGTTTTATATGGAGAAACAAAATTCGGAATAAAATAGAGACTGTCAAGGCAGAACTCTTCTCTGATCACAGAAGCAACTATCATATGTGCTGTATGAACAGGATCAAAAGACCCGCCGAACAAACCGATCCTGGAAGTCATTTTTTCTCTGGTGAATTTAACTCGTTATATTTCGACATGAATTCCAAATACCTGTACTCGTCCTTCATCTCCAGATAAGCCTGTGCAATATTTTTCAGGGACTCGGAATAATAAGATGTATCGTAGTAATTATTTATGATCTCTCCGAAATAGATCTTGGCCGCTCTCGGCTGATCAAGCTTCAGATAGAGTACTCCCGCCTCAAATTCTTTTCTGGCGAGTTTCTCCCTGAGTTCGGAAATACTTGTAGCTGATTCCCCGGAAAATTTCCCCTTCGGGTAAAGATCAAGATAAGTCTGATATTTTGATATCGCTTTATGAGTTTCCTCCTGATCAAGAGCGTACCTTGGTGAAAGATTTTTAAAACATTCTGCATCCATAAAATATGCTTCTTCCACGAATTCTGATTCAGGAAATCTCTCTGTGAGTCTTACGAATTCGTAGGACGCAGAATAAAATTCCTCGAGTTCAAAGTGAGATTTTGCGAGAAGAAACTGTGCCTGGTCAATTCCCTGCTCGCCACCGTAATTCAAAAGTATAACATTGAAATCCGACACAGCGCTGATGTAATCCGCTTCATTGTATTTCTTCATTGCCAGATTAAAGCTTTTTTCAAAACCCATATCCTCAATAGTCAGCTCTTTGGTACACGAAATGATCATTATCAGTACGGAAACAGCGTAAAAAAATAAAACTCCTCTTGCCATTTTTTTCATTATCTTCTGCCTCTCCTTCTTGATGAACTGGTCTGAACATCTTCAAATACATCCTCATCGATCACCGAATCATCACCATATTCATCTTCATCGGCATATTCGTCCTGATACTCGTCCTCATCGGCATATTCATCATCAGCCGGGGTTTTTTCTTCAGGCTTTTCTTCGACAACGACTGCCGCCTTTTCTTTTTCGGAATCTGTACGCTGAGCTCTCAGTTCAGTAAGTTTGTTGAGAGCTGTGATCTTATCATTATTCAGGTTCTTCACTTCTCCTATCATTGCTGCAACTGAATTGTTCTCCGCCTCAACCGAAGCCGTAAGGCCTTCTATTTCAGAACTGATCTTTGAGAGATCCGCTTTAAGCGACGACAAGCTGTTTTCCATGTTTTTCAACTGAGCTTCCTTGTCCTGTTGCATTGATAATAATTTATCGCTTTTTAGTTTTGATACTGACTCGGCAAGCTTTTCTTTCTCCGATTCTTTAACAGCAAGCTGCTCTTCAAAAGATTTAAGCTCCTGCTTGCTTTCTGCAAGGTCTAAAGCTGTTTGCTCTATCTGAGTCTGAATTGATGCGCTGTTATTCTTCAGGTCTGCAAGCTGACTCTGAAATACGGAAAGCATATTCTCGGCTTCCATTGTTTTTCTTGTCTGTTCTATTCGCAGACTGCTTAGCTTGTTTCTCAATTCTGCGACCTGCTCATTCTTCTGATCAAGGTCTTTTTCTATGGACGCGATCGCATCATTTTCAGTAAGGATTGAATTCTCCAGCTGAAGGATTTCGTTCTCGATCTTCAGTTTTTCATTATTGGCGGCTACCAGCTCACTTTCTTTAAGAGCCAGTTGTCTTTGTCGTTCGATCCCCTGAGTCTGCTTAAGCCTGATTTCACTGATATTTGCAAGAGCGCTGCTTTTACTGTCAAGAAGATCTGTTGACTGCTTTGTCATGTTCCTGATATCACTTTCAAGTTTTTCCAGGTTGTTCTGTTCACTTAGAATATCATTATCGATCTTAAGTTTCTCAACCTGAAGTTCATTAAGCTTTTTCTCAAGTTCAGTTATCTTGGCCAGTTTCTCGATCTCTGCTGATGATACAACCGGGGTTTCATAAACATCCGTGTCATCGAATGTTTCTTCTTCGTAATACTTGTCGTCATCTGTACCGGAGATCTCTTCTTTGTCCATCTGACCCTGTTGAGAAGCAATATCTCTAACCTCTCCGCCGGACAGGGTTATGCTTGCTTTCGATGATTGTATGGCAGAGATGGTTTTAGTTTTGAGATAAGCTAAAGATACAAAGTAGAGATCAGATTCTGACAGCGCAGGGAACTCTGTATCAAAATCCTTTTCGAATTCTATCTTTTTTGCGTATTTACCGTCAAGTGATCTCCATAAATTCACATCAACGAGAAATAGAGAAGCATAAGGATCATATTTGGCTATGATGAAATTATTATCGTTAATGAACGAGATCGAATGCTGCTTAGGAACTACATCCTCCAGCAGAATATCTGTCTTAGGATTGGTCTGTGTTATTGACGAAAGACTGTTTCCCGCCTTTTCGATCTTAGTGAAGTAAAGATGGACGATATTGATCTTGTCGTCGATCCATTTCTGAGGTGTTCTTAAAAGACTTACAGCTTTGAAATAATAAAGGTACGAACCGGTATTGCTCCAGAAGAAAGGGTAATCCTGATACCCGTCCATATTATCAACTACCGTGATATCCGAATTTCTTAAGTTCAATAAGTTAAGAGAGTATTCAGCATAATAATCCTCCCCTCTTTTTTCCTGATTTTTGTATGAGATATAGGCAATAATATCTTTGTCCAGAGGACTTGGCAAAGGTTTGAACTGATTATATTGCTTGTCTATCACAGTCTTGAATTCCACACCTCTGAATTTATTGTCCCTGTATTTGAAAATATCGATTATACCAGTAATATTGAAGGTTTTGTTGTATTTTGCATTTCTATCTCTTTTCTCGAGTCTCCTGGTAAAGAAGATATTTTCTCCGGTCATATCAAAAACCGGGTCCTGAACATAAGATCTCTCTTCCTTAAGATTTTCTCTTAAAATAACGTGATATCCGTTGACCGCAAAATTATTTATAAGCTCGGGAACGATTACCCTGCAGATGTAGATCTGCTCCCTGTCGCCATAAGCATTACCGTAAAAAACGAACCAGTTCTTGTAGGGATGCCATCTTAGTCCCTGATCTTTGAGGTAGTATCTTCTCCGGGTTTTTTCATCGCCCGAAAAATTTGCCGATTCTATCTGAAGAAGATTTTTTGTTTCGAGATTATATAAAAATAATTTTATAGTCGGATCGTTATCATTCTCTACTTCAAAACTGACAAGATCTTTGTTGAAGGGTGCGATCTGCAGATTCTGAATAAAACCTTTCAATTGAGGATTTTCACCGCTAATAACTTCACTGAGGTTTTCAACACTGATGTCTGAGGAGAAGCACAGAGTACTAAACACGATCAGGATCAGGAATGTCCTCTTTTTTGCGATTATAAGATTTTTTATGCTCAACATTATCTTTATCCCTTATAACTTGATATCAATATACACTTTTTTTCTCAACTCATCAATCCATTTTTTCAATTCATACTGTCTTTTATGATCTGCTGCGAGATTTTTAATTATGGTGTAGTCTGAATTTATATCAATTTCATGGCCGTCTTTTCTGTCCATTATCTTGTAGAGATAGTATCCGTCCTTTTCCTTGATCGGTTCAGTTATGTAACCGATATCGGCAGACTCAAAGATGTCTGTATATTTTTTATCGAGATCCTCAAGGTTCAGTGCGCCTATCTGTCCGTTATAGATCCTTGATTTTTCGTCTGAGCTGTACTTTCTTACAGCTTCTTCAAAAGTCATTTGCCTGTTCATAACAGAATCTCTTATTGAAACTGCGAATTCATAAGTTGAGGAATCGTCCTGAACATATGCCTCGGGAGTGATAAGTATATGCGATGTGCTTATCTTTTCTCCGATCTTTTCGTCAACCCTGATCAAATGATAGCCGTATTCTGTTTTCACCGGAGCAGATATCTGACCTGCCTCAAGATTATAAGCCGCTCTTTCGTATTCGGGAACAAGATCGCCTCTTGATGTAAAACCTATACTTCCGCCGTTAAGTTTTGAGGACTCATCCGAAGAATATATCTCTGCGGCCTTCTCAAAGCTAACAGTTCCCTCGATTATCTGATCTCTGATCTCATTGACGATTTTAACCGCGCCAGACTGTGAAAGTGCCTCATTTGAAAACCCGATCACGAGCTGGCTCAATGAAACGGAAGGTTTGACCGGAGGGATAGAATCCTTGAAATTATTGTAATACTCTTCCACTTCTCTTCTGCTCACGGTAACACTGCCGTAAAAATTATTCTTCAGCTTTTCCACAAGCGTATTTTTTCTGATCTCTGTGCGGTAAAGCCTTTTTAGATCAGCGATCGTAGTGTTATACATCTCCTCGAACTTCTTCTCCCCCCCGACCTGCTGTAAAATAGGATTTATCCTGCTGTCCAGTATTCTTTGAACTTCTTCATCGGAGACTGATATTGTACTGTCTTTTTTTGCTATGTCATAGAGTATCTTTGAGGATATCAGCTCTTCGAGGATATTTTCTCTCAGCTCCTGCTCAGAACCTTCGAACCCGAAGATCTTCTTCTGCGCCGCATACTGTTCAACTTCACTTTTGAGAATAATATCATCTCCGACCACGGCTATGATCCTGTCTATGACCTCTGCCTGTAAGTTAACACCGCAAAAAAACAGCATAAACAGAACTGAACTCTTTATCAATTTCACTTAAGCACCCCGTTTGTGGAAGAAATATATTCTACCTTATATTTTTTGAAAAGATCTTTTTTGTAGTTGTGAAAGAACTGTCTCTTCTTCTCGTCGATCAGCCTTCTCTTGATCAGCTCTTCTACATAATCGAACTTATATAAAGCAGGCTCCTGAACTTTGTCAACCTTTATTACCGATATTGCTTTTTCCTGGATTATCAGATCAGATATTTCACCGCTGTTCATCTTGAAAGCCGTTTTTCCGATCATAGCGTAATCATCTTCAAAAATATATCCCAGAACACCGTCCTTATTTCCCGGTCTCGAATAAAATTTGGCATATTTTTCAAACTCTTCTTCACCTGATATTATTTTCTGTCTTATGTTTTCCAGCTCAATAGCCACTTTTATCTTATCGTTTTCCTCTATTTCATCGCTATTGTCGTAAGATCTGAAAATTTCATAAACCCACATTTTCCTTCTGCTCCACAAAGACCTGTCATCCTTGTTGTTGATGTAGTAATCAAGCACCTCTTCTTTTTCAGGAACGAAATTTGCGTCCGCAAGCAGAACATCCTTGTACCTGGATGCGATAAAATACTTCATCTGATCCTCGGTCTTCTGCTTTACATAATCCGTTGAAGGAATACCCCGTTTTTCGGCTTCCTTTACAAGAATGGAATTCAAAATATCACCGTCTGTCATTGACTTGAGAACGGAAACCGAAGACAGATGGTTTATATGGTAAGGTTTGATATTTTTTACATCGTCGTAAAGTTTTTTAACTGTTACGGTCCGTTCTCCGTAACTTACGATCACGGTATTAAGACCGTACGGAAGCAAAGATTCGGCAAATTCTTCTGACGACTCAGCTTTTAAAGATGATACTTTCGTGAAGAACTCTTCGTTGTATTCAACTTTGTAAGCTTGTATCAGACTGTCGAGATATGATCTTATAAAATTGTTTATTTGCTGTTTTTTCGCATTTCTGATCTCTGAAATCATACTCTCCAGTTCGCTTTCTTCCGAACTTGCATAATGTGAGTCTCCCATGTTTCTGCTGCGATGTTCTTCTATCATCGAAGGTGTAATAAATTCTTCGTTTATGAGCTTTTCTCTCAGATATTCTGCAGAATTTTTCGACAGGAGTTTTGAATAGTTTCTTTTGTAATCTTCAGAATTTCTGATCGTCGGTTTATCTCCCTCTTTCTGAAGTATTTGAGCTATTATGTAATTGTCAATATCCTCTTTTCTCTCTGAAAAAGATATTTCACGCCTGTTGAGAGAGGTTGAAGGATATCCGAAAACCTGATATTCCGTAATTGTGTCTCCGGAAACAACGGCAAGAGGGATATTTTCTCTGAACGGTGTCAACATTGATTCAGAATAAATACAGGATACAGCCGAAAGGATCGAAGCTACCAAATATTTCCCGACAAATCTGCTCAGCATCATTTTAATTCGTCCTCGGGATCATAAAAAGTCTTCTCTAAAGCTATATGGTTCAATTTATATCCGTACTTCTCAAATACTTCCTTTTCCCATTCGCTCATCATTTTTGAAAATCTTTCGGATTTGATCGAATTTACTATGCTTGCCCTTACCTTGATAAAATCCTTTAAATCGCCTTCCTGATCCCTGTACAGATCAGAATTTTTTTCGTAATATTCTCTCTGCTCACTTTCATCAGGCTCAGAGATCCTTGATCTGACGAGGTGATTGATCAGTTTCTCCTTATAGGTCTCGTACATAGAATTCTTAACCACTTCAATGAACTCAGGTCTTTCTGTATAACCGAGCTCATCAGTATAATTCTGAAGCATCTTTGTACTGAATCTCGAAACAATAAAATTTCTGATATCTTCATATCCTTTAAGCTCTGGTCTCTGTTCTCTCGGATAAGATTTGATCACATTGACCAGACTTCTGACTTTTATCTTCTCGCCGGAATAAGAGGACAGTTCTGCATCAAGTTCTTCGTTTGTAAATTCGTCAAGGGGGTCCTTCCCTTTTTTGTTCTGTTTCTGGTTAAGGTTCTGATATTTTTTCACAAAAGTTTTTATTGCCGCAGAATCTATCTCAACACCGTATTTTACAAAAAGACCGTTTATCAGATCCAGATAAATCTCGTTAAATTCGACCGAATGTATCCTGTCAAGCTCAGATATAAGATCCTTCTTCTCCCTTTCGAAATCTCTCAAACCTTTATTCT
>JAFGUL010000179.1 GCA_016938535.1 Candidatus Delongbacteria bacterium | reverse complement strand
GATTTTGATATTGACAGAGAAACAGTTTATTACTCGAATACCTACGATGAAATTTTTAAAGCGAAAGGAAATGCTGTTGAGGATACGATAAAAATAGGCAGTCCCGACAAGATAGAAGTGGACGGCGACAGATTATTCATAACAACAAGAAAGGCTGAGGAAGGTTATTTTTATTTGATCTCCGCAGATAAAATCACAGGTGATGTCTTCAGCAGAACGGCTTTGAACGACAGTCATGTTACAGGCGGAGTATTTTCAACAGCTTCTATCACAGGTTCAAGTAAAGGTTTATGGCTTATAAACACATTCAAAAGCAGGCTTGAACTTTACGGAAACGAGCTTCAATTAATTGAATTTTTCGATCTGGATCGTTCCTATAATTACGGTAATTTCAGGATCGGCGCAGACAATGCCCGGATCATCTGTTCAAAGGACGGCAGCATTTTCATCTCTTCAGTCGATCTGAAGTCAGGAGATCAAAGATTTTCAGACAGAAAATGTGATTCCGGAACTCTGGACATTTCTGTTTCAGCTGTTACAGATAACGGTATTTTTATCTATGATTATCGAAACGGGATAATCAGAATATTTTGATAATTTGATCCATTTTTAAATTTGACAAAACACTTATAATTCCTTAAGATACAGCCGCTTTGTAATAGAGAACTTTATATAGGAAATCTCAATGAAAAAGAGATCAGCAATCCTTTTTTTATTTTCTCTTTCTCCGGTTCTTTTCGGATCCGCCGGTGAGGGACACGACATAACCCATAGAATGACAATGTTTATATTCCAGCTTGGATTTATCATATTTGCAGCAAAGATCACGGGCATGGCTTTTGAGAAGATCAAACTTCCGGGAGTTTTGGGAGAGATTACGGCGGGGATACTTATAGGTCCTTATATGCTCGGTTCAGTTCATTTAGGTATTTTCGGTTTTGAAAATGGTCTTTTTCCGCTTGCTGAGGGCTCAATTCCCATATCCCCTGAACTTTATGCCATATCAGTCATTGCATCAATAATCCTGCTCTTTATTTCAGGTTTGGAAACCGATCTTAAACTTTTGTTGAGGTACCTGTTCAGCGGAGGAATTGTAGGTATAGGAGGCGTTGTTTTCTCATTCTTTCCTGGAGTAATGGTCGGAATCTATTTTCTCGATAAACCTTTCTTGTCTCCCGAAGTGCTTTTTCTGGGTATTATGAGTACTGCTACTTCCGTTGGTATAACTGCAATGATCCTTTCGAAAAACAAATATATGGAATCGCCCGAAGGGGTAACTATACTTTCAGCCGCGATAATAGACGATGTCCTCGGTATAATTATACTCGCTGTTGTAGTGGGGATAGCTTCAGTTCTTAAAAGCGGAGGAATAATCGACTGGGGTCAGATAGGCTATATTTCGACGAAAGCACTTATAGTGTGGCTCGGATTAACCGGACTGGGTCTTGTATTTTCAAAGAAAATAAGTTCAGTGCTTAAAAAATTCGGTAATAAATTCACTTATTCCATCATGGCTTTTGGAATGGCTTTATTTTTTGCCGGAATATTTGAAAAGGCCGGACTGGCTATGATAATCGGAGCTTATGTAACAGGCCTGACACTTTCAGAAACAGATATAAGTTATGAGATACAGGAAGCTATACATCCGCTTAAGGAATTTCTTGTTCCGATCTTTTTTACTGTTATGGGTATGCTTGTAAATATAAAAAGTATTACATCAGGCACTATTTTATTCGGAATTGTTTATTCCGTTATAGCTCTTCTTGGTAAAACTCTGGGCTGTGGTGTCCCTGCTTTATACACAGGATTCAATAAAAAGGGAGCACTAAGGATCGGTCTTGGAATGATGCCCAGGGGAGAGGTTGGTCTGATAATCGCGGGAATAGGTCTGTCCAACGGATTTATCAATGACGATATTTATGGGGTTGCCATAATGATGGTACTTTCAGGAGTGATCTTAACACCTCCTCTTTTGAATTATTCTCTCAAAAAAAGCGGAAGGGGTACCAG
The DNA here is from genome assembly GCA_016938535.1 of Candidatus Delongbacteria bacterium. The sequence goes on along the minus strand of JAFGUL010000179.1, from coordinate 4,933 downwards.
AAAAGAAATAGTTGATGATCAGATGGAGAATTATCTTATAGAAATGAATAATTCCGAACAGGCTGATATGCTCATAAACTCGATTATAGAATATTTCGATAAGGAAGGATATTTTATAACCAGGCTTATTCTTGATTACGATCTGTATCAGATAAGAAAAGACGATGTTTTCTTTAAACTGCTGAAAGGATCAAAGGATGAAAACTCTAACAGAATTAATATTATTTCACGAACTGAGAATATGGATTTTGTAAAAGAACTCGTTTACGAGGCAACTGTAAAGATCGAATACAATTCTCAGCAGATACTCAAGAGGATCGATCTTAATGAAATGAAAAAATCATCTCACAGTAATATCAGTTCGAAGCCGGGAATAAAATTCGATATTTCAAGCGTTCTTGACCGTAAATGTATCCTGATGAATCTGAGATCAGAAAGTAAAATAGATGCCATCACAGAACTTGTTGAAGTACTCTCCCGCAATAAAAAGATCTCTATGAAAGAAACAATACTTAAAGAGGTACTTACAAGAGAGAGCGTGATCAGCACGGGAATGCAGAACGGAATAGCAATACCGCATGCCCGTTCAGAGGGTGTAGAGAGCACTCAGATAGCGATCGGGATAAAAAATAGCGGAATTAATTTCGATTCAATGGACGGTCTGCCTTCCAAAATAATCATTCTTCTTGTGTCTTCCACCAAGAAAGATGATCCTCATATAAATGTTCTGGCTGCAATATCATCTTTTTTTAGAGATAAAGACAGTATAAAAGAATTTCTGACGCTTAATACACCCGACGAGATCATTGATTTTTTTAAACCTGAGGATCAATCTAAGAGATTCATGTCCAGATTTATCAGAAAATTCGGTGTATAAATTTAATTTGACTTTAAATTTTAAATGCTTATCTTTCGGTTGCAGTTAGAAATAACCGTAAAAAGCAATTATTAAATTAAATAGGAGTCACCAATGCTCAGCAGTAAACAGATAATCGAACTTGACAACAAGTACGGAGCTCATAACTATCACCCGCTTCCGGTAGTGATCGCAGAAGCCGAAGGCGTAATGGTAAAAGATCCCGAAGGAAAAGAATATTTCGATTTTCTTTCAGCTTATTCAGCTGTAAATCAGGGACACAGAAATCCAAAGATAATTAAGGCTCTTATAGACCAGGCGAACAGATGCACTCTGACATCAAGAGCTTTCCATAATGATGTTATGGGAAAATTTCTTAAAAAACTTTGTGAATTTACAGGTTATGAAATGGCTCTTCCCATGAACACAGGTGCTGAAGCAGTTGAAACTGCGATCAAGACAGCAAGAAGATGGGGAGCTGAAATAAAGGGTATCAAGAACGGCAAACAGGAAATTATAGTCTGTAAAGAGAATTTTCACGGAAGGACATCAACTATCATTTCTTTCTCGACCGATCCTGACGCAAGAGTAAATTACGGTCCTTATATGAAAGGGTTCAAGATCGTGAATTATAACGATGTGAAAGCTATCGAGAAAGCGATCACACCAAACACCTGCGCAGTTCTGATCGAGCCGATTCAGGGTGAAGCGGGTGTTTTCGTGCCGTACGACGGTTATTTGAAAGATGTAAGTAAACTTTGTAAAAAGAACAATGTCCTGTTCATAGCTGACGAAGTTCAGACAGGATTTTTGAGAACAGGCGAGAGATTTGCCTGCGATCACGAAAAAGTAAAGCCTGACATCATGACCCTCGGTAAGGCTCTAGGCGGCGGAGTAATACCTGTTTCTGCGGTAGTTGCCGATAAAAAGATACTAGGTGTTTTCACTCCTGGAACCCACGGATCAACTTTCGGCGGATATCCTCTTGCTTCTGCAGTGGCTATAGCTTCTATCGAAGTACTTGAAGATGAAAAACTGAAAAAAAGCGTACAGGATCTCGGTGAATATTTCAGAGCTGAAATGAAAAAGATCAAGTGCAAAAAGATCGTTGAAGTAAGAGGTAAAGGACTTCTTAATGCAGTAGTGTTCAAAAAAGGATTTGAGGCCTGGAATGTGTGTCTCGCTCTGAGAGATGCCGGACTTCTTGCAAAACAGACACACGGAAATATAATAAGATTCGCACCGCCTCTGGTAATTAAAAAAGCCGAAATGCAGAAAGCGATAAAGATCATTAAGACTGTCTTCGAGAATATCAAGTAGAATTACGGTTTATAACATGATAAAGGGGTGAACATCTATTCACCCTTTTTTTATTTATCTGCCCAGCATCTTTTCAAGCCTTTCAACATACTTCTCGAACGCTTCTCTTCCTGCCTCTGTAAGCCTGTATTTTGTCTGTGGCTTTCTGTCCACGAACAGCTTTTCGACCGATAAATATCCTGCTTCCTCTATCTTCTTCAAATGAACACTCAAGTTGCCGTCCGTAGCATTCACATTCTGTTTAAGGAAATTAAAATCTGCTTCCTCTACGCTTATAAGAACGGAGATTATAGCAAGCCTGATCCTTGAATGAATTATTTCGTCCAGCAGGGTATAGTCAAATTCAGATAAAGTCATACTATTTAACTGCTGAATTTTGTTTTGACCATTTGTAATATTTTATTCCCGGAACTATCTGGAACAGTATGGTCATTAAAGCGAAAACGAGAAAAGTATTATAACTTTTCATGTAGAAAATAATGATGCCGCCTGCCCACCAGCCGTAAGCTAATCTTGTAGTATATTTACTGTCATTGATATATCCGGTAACATAATAGGCAGTACCGAGTATCAAGGAGATTATAGGTGCAATTGCCATAGAATTTATGATATAGGAATACGGCACCATTTCAGTAACTTGCCTTTTAAACTGAATACTGCAGATAAGGGCAATAATAGTGATAACGATCCCTGAAGCCCTCCATAGAGCACTCTGTACCTTAAGCCCGAATGTTTCCGGAACATTGTTCTTTCTGTTTTTTCTGAATTTAAGAAAGGAATAGATCCAGCCCGATGCCATAAGAATTCCCCAGACATAAAGCGCATAGTCCCAGTTGTGCGTTAAACCGCTGACATAATTTACCAATATTCCGATAACGACAAGTGAGCCCCAGACTACTCCGGACAGCCCGCTGTCCTCGACTTTTTTTCTGCTGTCCCTTATTATTCCGCTGATGAACTCAAGCTCGAGTTCCGCTTTTGTTCTTTCTTCCATATCAAACTCCTTAGAGGTTTAGTTCAAATACTTTTATGACCACATCAGCTTTGCCGTCCTCACTGTAATTTTCCTCTATCGGTGTTGCAGCGATAATATATTTACCTTTTGATCTGACTTTCAAACCGGTAAGCTCAGGTACGGATACTGTCTTGAGGAAGTGACCTTCATTATTGAAAATATCGAACTGCTGTCCCTCTTCGTTAAACATACTTTCATTTACGCTGACCCAGAGATTATTTGAATGATCAAGGAACATCTGGGTGATAACAGATCTTAATGTCGAAACTTCTTTGAACTGAATCTGGCCGTTCATTTTCTGTGTGAACTTTTCAAGCGCTTCTTTGATCTCAGCCAGTTCTTCTTTTGACCTTCTTAACGGGGCGTATTTCTTTTTTATCTCGCTGATCTTTTTTCCCGAATAATCGAATCTGAATATCTCATACTCGGTTTTTGTGCCGCCTGCAATGTAAATACTTCTATCATTGATCGCAGTCATCAGTCCCTGGTCATCTGCGTCGATCTGTTTCATGTCGAATGGTTCAAGGTGGCCGTAGATCTTATCTTTTATCCCGAATTCAGGTGTTGCATTGTAAAGGCATTTGCCCATCTTGAATTCATCCGTTCCCCATTGTCCCTCATATGTCTCACCGATGAACAAAGGTCCGTTGTCAGTCATAAAAAAATTACTTGCCCGCATGTTCTTGCCTTGTATGTTGAAGAACTTCTTAAAATTACCTTCAAGATCGAAAAGAGACAATCTGCCTGAACCGTCATATACATAAACAGTTGTATCTTTTTCAGAAACGAATATGTCAACCGGATTCCACGGGAACTCTCCGGGACCCTGACCTTTTCTTCCCCAATCATTAACGAATTTCCCGTTCTTGTCGAACTTCAGGATCTTCGATCTTTTATTATCAACCACATACAGGTTAAGTTTGCTGTCAATATCAGAATTCAGATCGTTCCTGTCTCCGGGGAAATTAAGCACGAAACTTGTATCATTTTCCGAGTTCTGAATAGTGTAGAGGTGTTTAAAATTCACATTGAAATCAGGTTCGATACCTGCTTTAGTGTTCTCAACGATCTTTACACCGTTCAATTCTGTTTCTGTGTAGGGTTTCTCTGAAGAACAGCCCGTCAGTATTATCGAAAGCATTATTGTAATTAATATTAAATTCTTCATTATTTTTTTTCCTTAATTAAGTTCTTTTAGAAGTTTTTTATATTCATCATTATCAGGATTGACCGCGATAGCTTTGTTAATCATTTCCTTTGCTTTTTCGATGTCATTTTTGATCTGATATATCATTGCCAGTCTCCAGTAAGCAGCATCTGTCTGGGGTAAAGTTTTATCAGGCTTATGTTTAAGATACTCATTCAAAGCCTCAATGCCTCTGTCGAGGCCGGTCTTAGAGAAAACGGCATTTCTGCCTATCTGATACAAAGATTCAAGTGCTTCAGGATCTATCTTCAAAGCTGATTCAAATGAATTTAATGCTTCATTATACTTCTCTGCCTGCTGATATGCTATTCCTTTAAGATAATATATATGGGTGTTTTCAGGTTCAAGTTTTAAAATCTCATCATATTCGATAACAGCTTTTTCGTAATTTTTCTCCTGACTGTAGAACTGTCCTTTTAATTTATGCCCTTCGGCAGTGGAGAGTTTTGCAATTTCTTCGGCCTGTTTCCATGCCTCTTCTTTATCTCCGCCTCCAATCGAAGGGGCATTGAATTTGTACTGAGCCAGAAATATT
>JAFGUL010000178.1 GCA_016938535.1 Candidatus Delongbacteria bacterium | reverse complement strand
TCATGCGCCACTGCACATATAACCGCGTTGTACTCTTTTTTCGGTTTGCTGTTCAAACTTACTCCGTACTCTTCTTTTACCTCTTCTTTGTCTGCCCACGGATCGTAAACATCCACTTTACAGCCGAACTCCTTCAGCTCATCAATAATGTCTATCACTCTCGAATTTCTTATGTCGGGACAGTTTTCCTTAAAGGTTATTCCAAGCACGAGAACTTTTGAATCTTTTATAGTCTGGCCTTTGTCTATCATGAGTTTGACGACTTTGTTGGCTACGAACATTCCCATATTGTCGTTTATCCTTCTTCCTGAAAGAATTACTTCGGGATGATAACCTATTTCCTCGGCCTTATGCGTCAGATAGTACGGATCGACTCCGATACAGTGTCCGCCTACAAGTCCCGGCCTGAATGGAAGAAAATTCCACTTCGTTCCTGCGGCTTCGAGCACATCTATCGTGTCAATACCCATCTTTTCGAAAAGTACCGCAAGCTCGTTCACGAACGCTATGTTGATATCTCTCTGAGAGTTCTCGATCACTTTAGCAGCCTCGGCGACTCTGATAGATGAAGCTTTGTGAGTACCTGCTTTGATGATCTTTTTGTAGGTATTGTCTATTATTTCAGCAGATTCAGGTGTAGAACCGCTTGTGATCTTTTTGATGGTCGTAAGCGTATTTACCTTGTCACCGGGATTTATCCTTTCGGGCGAGAATCCGCAGAAGAAGTCCTTGTTGAACTTTAAACCCGATATCTTTTCAATGATCGGGATACAGTCTTCTTCCGTAGCTCCGGGATAAACTGTTGATTCATAAACCACGATATCGCCTTTTTTGATAACTTTCGCGACTGTTTCAGAAGCTTTGTATAGCGGGGTCAGATCGGGGTTTTTGTACTTATCAACAGGGGTCGGGACCGCAATTATGTAGAAATTGCATTTTTTTATATCTTCGAGACTGCATGTGCATTTCAAGTGCTTTGCTGACTTAAGATCCTTGGTTTCAACTTCGAGAGTTCTGTCTATACCCTTGTTCAGTTCATCAATTCTCTTTGCATTGATATCGAAACCGACAGTTTCATTAACTTTACCGAATTCGACCGCAAGAGGAAGACCCACATAACCGAGTCCTATAACGGCGATTTTTTGTTTTTTCATTTTAGATGTCTCTTAATTTTATGTTTATGTTATAAAAATCAATATACCATTCGAGAAATTTCTTTATCCCTTCTTCGACAGTAGTTTTCGGGCTGTATCCGAGATCCGTCATCAGATCTGTCACATCGGCATGGCTCGCAGGCACATCTCCGGGCTGCAGAGGAAGAAAATTCTTTTTCGACCCGATACCGAGAGTTTTTTCTATCGTACTTATAAAATCCATAAGCAGAACCGGCCTGTTGCTCCCTATATTATAAACTCTGTAAGGGGAAGATGATGTTCCCGGGTCGGGGTTTTTCCCGCTCCATTCGCTGTTCGGTTCGGCAGGTTTGTTTATCACCCTTACTATACCTTCGACGATATCATCAATGAAAGTGAAATCTCTCCGCATCTGCCCGTTGTTGAAAACATCTATCGGTCTCCCTTCTATTATTGCTTTTGTGAAAAGGAACAGCGCCATATCAGGTCTTCCCCACGGGCCGTAAACAGTGAAGAATCTGAGCCCTGTTGTGGGAATTCCGTAAAGATGACTGTAGCAGTGCGCCATAAGCTCGTTGGACTTTTTTGAAGCTGCATAAAGACTGACAGGATGATCAACATTATGATGGATAGAAAATGGATACTCTTCATTCATGCCGTAAACGCTTGAGCTGCTCGCATAAACAAGATTCTTAATATCATTATGTCTGCACGCTTCAAGAATGTTCATAAATCCCACTATGTTCGAATCTATATACGCCTCAGGATTTGTCAGACTGTACCGAACACCTGCCTGAGCCGCAAGATTGCAGACGGCATCGAACTTCTCGGATCCAAAAAGTCTATTTATATTCTCTTTGTCTTCAAGGTTCAATTTTACGAACTTGTAGTTATTATGTATAGAGCTCTGAACACTTTTGCCGTACTCGATATCAGGTGCAGAGATGCCTGTTCTTTCCAGCCTGCCGTACTTCACATTGATATCATAATAGTTGTTGATATTGTCGAGCCCGGTTACATCGTAACCCTCACTGATAAGCCTTTCAGCTAAGTGATAGCCGATAAATCCGGCAGTTCCTGTGATCAGAATTTTCAAAATTAAACCTTAACCTACATCCTGCTTATCAATACTAAAATAGTTATTGTTGATGTTACAATACCTAACCACTGCCTGATTTCTGCTCTCCATTGACTGTCTTCAGGCCTTTTGACCTTTTCAACGACTATTGTTGATCCTTCGGCAACATCAGGAGCCATCCACCATCCGTCCAGTTTTGCATTACCTCCCGGGTAATATACAATTGTTTCTCCAAGCATATATTCAAGATCTTTAACCGGACCGCCTGCTGCTTCTACATAATCCGCAAGTGTCCAATCCTCTCTATATGTAAATGTGCCGGGTGAATAGACAAATCCTTTCACTTCAACTTTACCGGGACGCTTTGGAATATGAATATCATCTTTATGCTTCATGACTATACCTGCTCTCTTCGAAGTAATCGCTTTTCTAAAATCAGACTGGAATTTTATGGAATCTCTCTGCAGCACTGTCCCTTCAAGAAAAGCTTCTGAAGTCAATCCTCCTGCTCTGTCAATTATCTCTTTGAAAGTCTCGTGTCTGTGTGTAAGATTGTAAACACCCGGAAATTTTACTTCTCCAGAGATAGTCACTGTTCTTATATGTTCAAAATCAGGATGTTTTCTTATAACTACATGATCTTTATCTTTAAGGAAAAAATTCCTTAGTGATACTGTACCTTTGTCCATAAAATCGCTGTCTATATCTACTTCGATTATCTGAGAGAGAGAATCAGTTTCATCCCGTTCTTTAATCAATCTGAAAACAACAGCTTTATACTTCAACGCACCTTCTCTAAATCCATGAGCCTTCATAACGAGATCTTCAACAGTCATTTTCTCGCTCATCGGGTATGTACCTTCATACCTGACATAACCGGTAATTTTCACAGAAGGCTCGGTAAAAACAACACCGATACCATAAATCCTTAGATAATCCCTGTCTTCAAGTAAAATGTCCTCCGTTTTATCTCCTGACATTACTTTCTCAAGATTGATCGGTATGATACTTGTTGTTAGTCCGTCTGGGTTGTATCTGACAAGATCTGCTCTTTTCATATAAGTCATGTTCCTGTGTTTCTCATCTTCAAGACCTCCCTTTGTAAAGATAAGGTCAGAAACTTTCATGCTGTCATGGAGGAAATAAAAACCCGGTTTTTCAATGTATCCTGACAATACAACTACTTTTCTGCTTTTCAATCCCCATTCTGAATGTATAAAAATACTGTCCTTAGGGTTAAGAATAAAATTCATATCTCCGTTTTTTAGATTTAAAATTTTATATTCGGTGCGCGAATTGGGATTTGTCCGTATCAGCTCCACTTTCTCAGTGTAAGCGTCAGATAAAAGTCCGCCTGCTTTTGTCAAAAGATTACCAATTGTCATTTCATTTTCGAAAGAATATCTGCCTTTTCTATAAACAGCACCGCCGAGTGAAACAAAATCCGTTAGCAGCTTTGGTGTTTGGAAGACTGTTACAATGTCATGTGTGAAAAGTTTGATCGGGATTATCTGGAGTACCCCGTTGACTAGTTCTGTATATTTCCAGTCGAATATTTTTGTTGTAACTACCGGTCCCTTCCTTTGTTCAAAAGGAAGTATTCTCTCAATACTGATTCTGTCAATTGCAGCCGTAGGCAATAATCCACCGGAAAATTTGATAAGATCCTTTAAAGTTTCGCCACTTTTTAACTCATATTTCAAAGGTTTTAATACCTCACCTCTCATCTCCACTGTACTTAATCTGGGTCCTACAAAAATGTTATCACCGTCTTTCAGATTCTCGCTTATCAAAGTGTTGCCGCTTAAAAGATAGTCGTAGAAATCTATTTTGGAATGAATATTACCGTTCCTCAGAAGAAATATCTCTCTCATAGTACCTCTAGCAGTTATACCCTTTGCTAATTTAAGAACATCAAGCGCAGAAGAATGAGAACTGACACTGTAATTTCCGGGGACTACTACTTCCCCATTAACCGAAATATTAATAAGTTTAAGTTTTCTGAGAGATAGGTCATAGTGGGTCGTGGGTTCGCCTTCTGAAGGATCTATTGTGCTGTATCTCTGCGATAAAATTTTTCTAAGCCTGTCTCTAAGGTCATAAAGCTTGTATCCGTGAACACTGACCACACCTACTTCTCTGAGGTAAATTGTCCCGTCATCACTTACCTTTAAGTTTCTTTGAAGTTCTGTATCACCCCAAAGTGTTAACACCATTTCATCTCCCGGTCCTATCACATAATCATCATTTGGCAAAATAGATGATTGTTGCGTTTTAGTTGCAACTCTAAGGAAAATGTCGTAGCCGTAAAAATCCTTTATTGATTGATAATATGCATAGTTGTCCTCAAAAAGTAAACCGTCGAGTGTCGCTCTGGCTGAACGGAGTTTTCGTTCCTCTTCTTCTTTTTCCTTGTCATCTCGGGTTTGCTTTTCCATTTCTTCCTGAAGCTTTTGTTCTTCAGTCTGTTTTTCACTCAGTCTCTTGTCGATATCTTCTAATACTTCGATCTTTCCTGTCTGTTTAATCTGTTCAAGAAGATTTTCATTTCCGGGTTTCATCAATTCTTTCACTAGTTCATCCTGAGGAATAGGAAGGTCTGAATTTTCCATTCCAGTTTCAGAATCCTGGACTGAACTTCCTGTTTGGAACTCCTCCTGAATCCTGAACATTTCGGTCTGAATAAAATCCCCATCCTGAGATGATAGCGGATTTAAAGAGATAAACATAAGTATGCACAGTAAAGAACTCAAAAAATTCCTATTCAACACAATTAACTCCTAAGTTAAATAATTAATTTTTAACAAACTGCCAAAAATATGAATTTTTCATATCTTTGTCAAGCTTTAATACCTGATATTTCACATATAAAAATGCAAAACACCGATCTTATACAAACCTCGTTTTTATTAGTTCCAAGAAAATATTCCAATAATTTCCTCTCATCTTTACCCTAAACGCTTTGACAAATGCCATTATTCTGATTATATTAAGCAGTTATTATTTTTTAGGAGACCTGAAGGTTTGACAGAGGGTACGGGAAATATTTTAAAGCAGAAGCGGACAGAGCTCGGCCTGAGCATAAAAGAAGTGTCTGCGGAGACTAAGATCCGTGAGGATTATATTTCTGCGATCGAAGAGAATGACCAAAGCGCTGTACCTGAATCCTACTACAAACTGTTCATGAAAAAATACGCGTCTTTTTTGAATGTTAAGATCGCTGAACCTGAAAAAGAGGAGGACGACAGCGACCATATTTACGAGATGCTGAGCCGTCATGAAGGCAGTGAAAAGAAAAATCATTTTATTGAAGGTCTGAAACGGATACTGCTTTTCGGTTATGTCCACAGAAAAATATTCTTCTCATTTATAGGCATGATCTTCATTCTGCTCTTTATGAGACACATTTACCTTATCCTGAACACGGGGGTCAAGACGGAAAAAAGCGAATCCATGGTCAAGATCATAACTATCGAAGGCGACCC
>JAFGUL010000177.1 GCA_016938535.1 Candidatus Delongbacteria bacterium | reverse complement strand
TTCTATGATGTATTCTGCAATTTCAACCCGGCTTTTACAGGTACGGAAGACGATAAAATGGTTATCAATGAAGTGATCAGAAAACTTGATCTGACATCTCTGAGAAATATTTTGTTCGCATGTTCCATACTGTCACTTAACCGTAACGAAGTATCTAAACTTTTTCTTAAGAAAACGATCATGTCTTCATATCTTTGCAAAGATATAATTGAAAAAGTGAACAAGTACAGAAAGTCCGGGCATAATCCTGAAAATTTTTTCCTTTACTGTTTGTTTCACGATATCGGCGAATTATTTACAGCTCTATTTTTCCCGAAAAAAGTTGAAACTGAAATTAACCGCAACCCGGAACACATCAATCTTGAGGCCATAAATAACATAGTCCCGCATAATGAGATCGGTTACATGATGGCAAAGAAATGGAAACTGCCGTCAATTTTTTCATATATTTGTCTGAATCATAATAAGCTTGAATATAGAAAGTTCACATCTGATTTCATCTATATAATAAATGCGATAGCTGTCTCGGACGCACTGACACTCGATATTATGGGATATGACACTCCTTTCACCAACACATGGGATGTTGGTCACTCGATATACAAGATCGGGCTCAGAGAAAGCGATATTTACACAGATTCAGGTTTGATAGGAGCCGCTGAAAAGAAGATCAATAAAATCATAAATCTTTTCAATCTGAAATAAACTATTCAAAGTCTTCAATAATTTTCTTTATTCCTACAGGATCGGTCATTGCGAAAACTCTCTTTTTAAAGCTCTTCAGATTCTGCAAACCTTTAAAATAATTCTGATACAGCTTTCTCATCTCAAGAACGCCTTTGACATCACCGAGATATTCAACTGAAAGCTCAAAATGTTTCAGGCACAATCTTTTTCTTTCAGTGAGAGGTATCTCCTTTCGGTACTTACCGTATTCCAAAAGCTCTCTGATCTGCGAAAATATCCACGGATTCTTAACAGCTTCCCTTCCTATCATAACCCCGTCGCATCCGGTTGTTTCAAACATTCTGACGGCATCTTCTGCGGTTATGATGTCGCCGTTGCCGAAAAGAGGTATGTTCAAATGCGATTTAAGCTCTTTTATATATGACCAGTCAGACAAACCGCTGAATTTCTGCGCTCTTGTTCTCGGATGCAGGGTCATGAAACTTATCCCGGATTCTTCAAATATCTTGGCTGTCTGAAAAATATTGATAGTTTTATCATCCCATCCGAGCCTGGTTTTTGCGCTCACAGGTGTCTTTACGCTTTTGACCACTTTTTCGCAAATTCTTGCGACAAGCGGCAAATCCTTCAGAAGGGCGGATCCGCTTCCGTGTCCCGATACTTTTGGAGCAGGACAACCGAAATTCAAATCTATTACATCCGGCTCAAATTCTTCCAGCATTACGGCTGCTTCAGCAATGTTGTCGGGATTCTTTCCGAATATCTGCACAGCTACGGGCCTTTCTTCCTTAAGAATTCTTATTTTCATCAGAGTTTTCTTATTCTCATATATTACTGCATCAGAATTGACAAACTCCGTGAACATAATATCAGGTTTCATCTCTTTGATTATGAGCCTGAACGGAATGTTAGTGTAACCGTCCATCGGTGCCAGAGCTATATTTCTTTTTGAAAAGAAATTTTTAACATCGAACATCAGCGGCCTGCCAGCTGGTTTAAGCTTATGAAATCTATTCCTGCAAATTTCTCCGGAAGTATGCTTTTCAATTTTTTGTAATTTTCCTCTGAAGCTAGGATCATCATAAGGATATCTTCTCCCTCGTTTACTCTTTCTATGACCTTGTCTGTCTTTTCTTCAATATCCTGTGCAGAATCAATACAAAAATGTCCGTGCATAAAAGGCATTCCGATATCATCAGCAATAAGCTCTGAATAAGAATACATCCCGTCAAACCTCTCAACATACACCATTTTTCTTTCCCGGACGGCTTTAAGAAAAATATCCATCGTTTCAAAGTCGGCAATTACCCTGCCGCCCCTGTAATTCATAATACCTGCAGCGCCGGGCATTTCAGAAAGCGATCTCTCGAGTACTACATCAATTGAAAAACTGTTCATACCTTTAAGAAGCCTGTATTTCTCTTTTTCGATATTTCCTTTTTCAGGCTCCATCGGCAGATTTATTAGAACGGTTTTATTGTTTTTTAAAGCTTCTTTGTACAGATTATCCGTAGCCCATCTTCCCGGAATGATTGAAAATGCACATTCTATGGGCAAAGTAAAAAATTCTTTTATCCATTCCTGACCCCAGCTGTCGCCCATGCCGTGAACTACTAATGAAACATTCCCGCTGAGCTTAAGACCGGATTCCATGTTATGTACAAGCCTCAGTTCAACGGAAGCAGGAACAGAATCCAAAGTATTGAATGAAAATACCAGTTTATTCGAAAGTTCGTATTCTTCGGCTTTTATCAGATCTATACAGTTTTCGCGAAGAATTTTCTGAAAGAACAGATTGTATTTTGAAAGACTGTATGTCGAAGGCACCCTTATTCTTTTAAACCACAAAGAGTCGGATTTGATGGTATATATCCAATTGCTTTCAAGATTTTTATCTGTAAAAGCCCTGTCGATAATGGTAAATTCGTCAGCTGCATAATCTGCAGAATAATTTTTTTTCTGAAGCATTGACCGGTAAAACTCACTGTTATCGTCGTCAGGTCTGTCAATGTAGTAAAGAAAAGAATTTATGAGGATCAGTATAAATATTGATGAAATAAGTATTTTTCTCATTATTTCAGATCACCCCAGTACTTTATTGAATATCTAACTTCGCCTTCCTCTGTAGTCTTAGAGTAAATGAATTTTGAATATCCGGTAAGTTTCAAAACAGCACTGCTACTTTCACCCGAATAAAAATCTATCTTAAATGAGGTCAGTATTGTTGTATCGGCTTCTGCAGTGTGTTCAGGGAAGATCGAATTAAATACCAGATCTATTTTTTTGAAGTTACGAAAGATCGTCTTTGTGATCCTTACATCCTCATCCTTATTCCACGATTCCCAGACTCCTCCTTCATCGTACTCAAACATAAACTCATCATCTAAAAGTTCTTCATATAAAAAGGAATCTTTGAATGTATAGGCATAAACAAAATTTTTCATCAGACCTTCGATCGTCGAATTGTCCCCCATAGACCCGATATTGTCAAAATGCTCGTATTCGGGAGAAAAAATATTGCATGAATAAAATACGGTTATTGTAATAAAGATCGAAATCTTCAGTATTGCAGTTTTATATCTGACCATTTTTCCCTGTTATTAATTCAGCAATCTGAACGGCGTTAAGAGCTGCGCCTTTTAAGAGCTGATCGCCGCAAATCCACAAAGATATGCCGTTGTCAAAAGCAGTATCCTTTCTTATTCTCCCTGCAAAGCAGTCATCTTTTCCTTCAGCATTGACAGGCATAGGATATATAAAGTTTTGAGGGTCGTCAAGAACCCCGGCTCCTCTTGAACCGGAAATTATATCTTTTACCTCATCCGGCGACACTTCTTTTTCTGTAACGAAATTTACAGCCATTGAATGAACGCTTACCACGGGAACTCTAACACATGTTGCAGATACCCTGATACTGTCATCGTGAAGAATTTTTCTCGTTTCATCGAGCATTTTTATTTCTTCTTTCGTATATCCGTTGGATGTAAACTGATCTATATGAGGTATGACATTAAAGGCTATTCTATGCGGAAATGCAGAAGTGTCCTTTTCGGTAACTGAATTATCTGAAACCTGAGACTTTAACTCTGAGATCCCTTTGTAGCCGGCACCTGAAACAGACTGATAGCTTGATACAACTATTGTTTTGATCTTGAATTCCTTATGAACCCGATGCAAAACTGTCAGCATTATAGCTGTTGTACAGTTGGGATTAGATATGATTCCCTTGTGAAGAAATGCGTCCTCCGGATTGATCTCCGGTATTACCAGCGGCACAGAGTCGTCATTCCTGAAAGCTGAACTGTTATCAATTACCACTGCACCTGATGATATTGCCTGATCAGCTATTTTTCTGCTGAGTTCAGATCCCGCTGAAAAGAAAGCTATATCAATTCCATTGAAAGTATTATCGCTCAGGGATCCGATCACGATCGGTACTCCTTTGAAAAATGCAGTTTCGCCTACTGACTTTTGTGAGGCAATAAGCCTGAGTTCTCCAACAGGGAAGTTCCTTTTCTCAAGAACTTCTAAAATTTTCTTTCCTACTGCTCCGGTAGCTCCGATTACGGCAATATTAAGCTTTTCTTTCTTAATCATTCTTTTTCTTGTGATTTGACATAATGATCTTTCCCGAACTGAATATCTGTCCGTAAATTTCAGTCAGAAACTGGATTTGATCCGCATTTACGCAGTTTGAAGCTATGCGGGACAAAATATCAGACTCTCTGTCTTTGTCCTCGATACCGGTTTTTAGCTCTCCGGCTTTTAAAGCGAGAAATAATCTTTCTTTCAGAAGTCCGGTAATTCTTTCATCGAGTGAATCGATCCTGCCTCTTATATCAGAAAGCGTCATCATTTGTTCTTCCCGAATTTTATTTTCTGGAACATATCTGATATTTTTTCTCTGTGAACAAGAAAAAGAACGGATATTAAAGCCATTATCGCAGAATACAGGATCAGGATCATTATATTGTAAAAATAAGTTTCAACAACCATATTTGTAAACGGAAGTTTCTTTTCCTTCGCATACATCGGATATATGCTCTGGACCGATCTCTCCGATTCAATTTTTAATTTTTCATCCGCTTCGCTGATCCTTTTACTGATCTCGCCGTTGCCGTAATCACTTTTATAATTCTTCCTGAAATCATCAAGCTCTGAAAGAAGACGACCCTTTTTTTCTTCAAAAAACTTCCTTCCTTCCTTCTTTCTTATCTCTCTTTCGTTCAAAAGAAGTTCGTCAAGTTCTTTCTGAAGCTGATCATTCACGCTGTGGAAGCTGTTTTTATCGTTCTGCATGACTGTCAAAGCTTCAAAACCCCATCTTGAAGGCATCAGCTGACAAACCTCAGGTATCGGCGCATCCTTGTTTATGAAAAGAACCTTGTTCATATCGGAGAATTCAACAATAAAACCGCCGAAGATTATCTGAGGTACAAGGATCAGCGGTATAATATTCTGAGCGGCTTTTGAAGTCAGGCGCGGGATTGAAGATATGAGAAGACCTATACTTATTCCCGTAACTGAAACGGCGGTTGTGATTAAAAGATAATTTAAGAAAAGCTCTTTCATTTCAAGTATCCAGAACCCGAATCCGAGAAAAAGTGCGTTCTGAACTACCGAGAAAACAAGAAGCGTTATGAATTTTGATACATAGTATTCGAAGCTGTTGATATCGAGCATTTTTTCTCTGAGAAGGATCGAAGCGTCCCTTATGATCTCGTCTATACTGTTGGTAAGCGCGAAAAAGATAGTCACGATCGTAGTCAGGAAGATAAAAGTTATGAGATATTTATTGTCATAGAGAGAATAATTGCCGGAAGGAGCAAATTTTAGAAGGAGACCGATGATTATTCCAAGTATAGGCGCTTCAAGGAAAGTTATGGCAAGATTTGACTTATCCCTCAGTTTATTTAAAAAATTCCTCTTGAGAAGAACATAGAACTGAACGAAAAGCTCTTTTAGCGAAAGTCTCGCTTTTGGAGGTATAAAGGGATTCTCCTGCAGGGGAAAGCTTACATTTCCAGATCTCTTTTCATATTCTATAAATTCAGTTTTCCAGTATTCCGGTGTTCTTTTCCTCATGTCCAGCGGTGTTCCGTCCTTGTCTCTCGCAGGTTCTTCAAGAGTCTCAAGTATCAGGTCAGGTTCAACATTTTTACAGGCGGGACATTCTATTACATTTCCGAAATGCTGATTTGAATGTTCTCTGAAATACTTGAGCGCGTCGTAATTGTCTCCCGAGAAAGCGAGTTTTCCGCCTTTGTCGAGCACGATCACCTTATCAAATATCTTGTATATCTTTGAACTCGGCTGATGGATTATGACATAAACGATCTTTCCTTCGAGGGAAATGGATTTTAACAGTTCGATGATCTTCTCTGAATCCTTTGATGAAAGACCCGAAGTAGGCTCGTCGAGTAGGAGAACTTCTGAATCTGCGAGAAGCTCAAGGCCGATATTCAGCCTTTTCCTCTGACCTCCGCTGAGCGTTTTATCAAGCGGATTGCCGACCTTACTGTCCTTTTTATCCGTCAGCCCGATATCTTTAAGGACCTTATTCACAAGGGCAATAAGCACTTTATTCTGCTTGGACGGATATCTGAGCTTTGCATTGAAATAGAGATTCTCGAAAACGGTAAGATTGTCGAAAAGAAGGTCGTCCTGAGGAACAAAACCCATAAAATTCTTAAGAAAAGCATAATTTCTGTGAAGATCGAAACTGTCAAGAACCACATCACCCGAATTCGGCTTCTGATTCCCGTTGATCACGCTCAAAAGTGTTGATTTTCCGCATCCGCTCGGACCCATAATAGCTACAAGATCGCCGTGCTCCATCTCAAAACTGATGTCGTCAAGCCCGATACTGTTATCGTTAAAAAGGTGTTTCAGGCCTCTCACAATGAACGAACTGAAGCTGAATTTAGAAGACTCGACAATTTTATTCTCTATATCGAAACTGAGAACCTTACCATTTATATACAGCTTATCATTCTGACTGATCAGCGAATGCTTAACACTTTTATTGTTATGGTAAATATCGTAGGGACAGTTCCCTGAACTGAAATGATATTCTCCGTTCTTAAAAGATATCACCGCTTTCCAAATATTCTCAAGTTCGTCTTCAATTATCGCGTCGCCTTTTTTATTGGAAATAATAAAATCTTTCTCTTCGGCATCAAAATGATAAAAATCCCTTTCTGTTACATTTTCTGATACGATTTTCTTTATGTTGAGATTTTTTCTGTTGATCTTGACATCATCATTTATATTAAGATGGACAGGTCCCTCTGTCTTCTGCCTGTTAACGAAAAGTTCAGCCTTCGGATCAATTAGTTCAAGCTTTATTATTGACCGTGAAAGGTTTAGAAATGCAATCGGGTACTCGTTCTTTTCCAGAGAAATGTGGATCTCGTCATCAACCTTATTCAGATAGAAACTTTTCTGATTGAAATAGTTGAGCTTTACCTTAAAATATGATTTTATCTGCTCAAAAAGTATCGTATAAGTGTTGATCTTAATGTTCGAGCCGTA
>JAFGUL010000176.1 GCA_016938535.1 Candidatus Delongbacteria bacterium | reverse complement strand
TTATTCCGTAAAAACTCATTTCGGTATTTAGATCACCGTAAATACTTAATCCGATCCCGAACTTCCTGAAAGGCGACCAGTCAATCTGGGCTTCAAAAGGGAAACCGACTGCTGAAAATTTTTCCCTGTCATAAGTATATCCTGTATCTTCTGCATATTCATAGGAATAGAAGTAACCCGTGACTAAACTAATTCCACCGCCGAGAAATAACGCGCCTATGCTGAATTGCTTTCTGTGACCGTAAAGAAATCCAATATCTCTTACGCTTCTCATCTGCTCAGAGGCAGGTTTTGTCAATGAATTATAATAGTGCCTGAATCAGAATAATTTACTCCCGGCAGAATAACTGAAACTTAAAGGATATGAAGGATAAGGCTGCCAATAATCAATGTTATTATCGCCAACACCCAAACCGAAACTTAACCAGAAGTTTTCCTGTTTTTTTTGCTCCTGGGGGTATATTACAGTAGTACAGGTTGTGGTTAAAAAAAACAAAATGATGATCTTGAATTGCACTTTCGATTTCATAATACCTACTTTCACTTATCGGATTTTACATATGCGAAAGAAATATGCCGCACGAGAATTCTTTTGTCAAGAATAATTACGGCTCCTTACCGAATTGGACTATTTAATGCAAATTTCCCACAGAATAATTGTCAGTGAGATCAAATAGGATACTGTAATTTTCTTAGATTTAGTATTTTCATTTTGATTGCTCCTTTTTGTTACTCCGACTTGAGGTTACATCTTTATTTATTGGCATATAGCGATAATGATTATGTAAATTGTAGGTACTTTAATGAAGATACAAAACCAATCACAATTATAATAACCAATGTTATTGATGAAAAACCAAATATGAGATTTCTTGAAGCTATACTCATATCTATTTCGTAGACTTCAGCTTTGATTATTTCATTAATATTTATTGCAATTGTATCATTTAATTTGAAATTATTATTTTTATCGTTCGAAAGATACAGATGTAACTCATTGTAGATTTCATTATTTTTGCATAAAGTATAATTAGCAACATGTCCTGTCAAAATATTATTTTCAAGAGTTGCATTCTTTAAATGAAATATGTCATTATGTTTATGAATTACAATAACGTTGTTTTGTCGCATTTCGTTGATTTTTGTTTTTGGCACTTCTTTTAACATGTGTGCTGGAGTACAAGAATGTAAAAAAAAGGATATTGTAATAATCGTACACATTTTAAAACTAAATGAATGAGTTTTCATGTCATACCTCCGTTGTATTTTATATTGCACCAATTTCAACAAGTTTCGTTTTTGTCCGACGAATTGAGGATTTTTACTTAAACTTTTATTCAATTACTTCCTTCTCATTCTTCTTCTGCCTGAAAGTGAAAGGGATCATGAAAAGTCCGCCTATTGTGGGCATAAGGATGTTTATGGCGAAAAGCATGAATGCGGCTGATACTGCGGCGGGTATGGGAAATCCGAGCAGGCTGAATACATAGGCTGCGGTGCCTTCTCTGACGCCGATGTCGCCGAGGCTGACGGGCAAAAATGTTTTCAGTAGTACTGCCGTCCAGACTCCCGCGAAGGCGTGGAAAACATCTATCTGACCGAACGCGAAAATGAGAAGGACGAATTGGGCGGTATAAACGAAAAATAACATTGTCGAGAGGAGCAGGAGTATTCTCGCAGTGCCGTTTTTTAAGCCGTCAAGTCCGGCTGAAAATCTTTCGAACCGCGAGCTTTTTTTGAATAAATTGAGCCTGATGTAATTGACGATGCTTCTGAAGAGTCCGGGATGTACGGCTATGAAATAGAAGAGTATAGCTATAAGAAAAGAAAAAAGCATCAGATTGGCTCTCATCAGAGATGAGTCGGTGAAAAAAAGTGTGGGCAGGAAAGCGAGCGAGAATGATCCGAATATGATGACAGGGAATGTGTCGTATATCTTTTCGATCATGCTCATGCTCAAGAGTTTTAGTTTATCCTGTTCTCTTAAAGCGAAGAGTTTTCCGAGTTCGCCGACCCTGCCGGGTGTTACAAATCCGAGAGCGATCCCGAGAAATACCGACAGCCAGAGCGGTTTATGCGGTATTTTTTCACCGACGGCTTTTTGTGCGGCATACTTCCATTTCAGGAACTGAAAATACAGGTTCAAAGGGAGGAGGAGCAGTGCGTAAAAGATGTATTTGACCTTAGCGTTCTGAAGTATGTATTTCAGCTCGACTTTATCAACATTGTAAATTACCGCCCATGCAATAGCTATCGAAATTGCTATCTTTACCGAAATTATGAGTGTTTTATTGTTTTTGATCTTATCTACCATACATTTCCCGCATAAACATATTCAAGTCCGGCTTTATTGCCTGTTTCCACAGCTCTGTAAACTGTTTCTGAAGGCGTTCGGTTCCTGTCTGTCATTTTATAATCGGGATGGAAGGCTGAAACATGCCATGGTACATTCTTTCCGAGCTCATCTGCTATGAAACTGGCGATCTGAGTAAGTTCTGCATCAGAATCATTGATCCCGGGAATAATAAGAGTCGTTATCTCAAGATGAACCTTAGACGCGGCAAGTATTTTCAGGTTTTTGAGCACGACATCAAGATCGCCGCCGGTAAATTTTTTGTGCTTTTCAGCATCAAATGCTTTCAGATCAACATTTATAGCGTCAACCCAGGTAAGCATTTCATCGAGAACAGTGTCAGACTGATAACCGTTGCTGACAAATATATTTTTGAGACCCTTTTCTTTCGCGATCATGCCTATATCCTTTGCGTAGGGATAAAAAACCGTCGGTTCGTTGTAGGTATAGGATATTGACTGACAGCCTGACTTTAGCGCAAGTTCGACGATCATTTCAGGCGGAACGAAAGGTATCAGGTCAATTTTTTCTGATTTAGCCTGGCTTATATGGTAATTCTGACACCATTCACATCTGAAATTGCAGCCCAGAGTGCCGATCGAATAGGTAAATGTACCGCTCATAAATCTTTTAAGCGGTTTCTTTTCTACCGGATCAATGTTCTTAGCCACGGGTCTGCCGTAAACGATGCATTCGATCCTGCCGCCCGAATTTCTGTTCACACCGCAGATGCCGCTCTGTCCTTTGGACAGAAAGCAGCCGTGAGCGCATAGTTCGCATTTCAGGCCGGACATTTCTTAGTCCTTACCGAATTTGTAGTTCACTGTTGATTTTAAGTGAGAGAACAAAAATTTTGCGTCAGATTCCATAGGTATTTCGAGTGAAAAAATATAATGAGGTATGTTTACCTTGTTGCTCACTGTAAGGTTCTTTATTTTCACCCTCTTGAAGTATGCGTCAGGCTTAAGCTCAAGATCTTTGTAGCTTCCCCTGTTGCCTTCGTCCTCTTCCTCAACGCCCCAAAGGTAAAGGTCTAAGTTCATCACGCTCTGATCACCGAAGTTGACATTTCTGAAAGGCATCGGCTGGATATTTAAGAGTGTAGAGCTTATTGAAGAATTGAATTTCGCCATAGATTCGTAGTCAATATCGTTCGATTCAAGCTTAAGTTTATAAACGCCTTCCTTAACCTTAACGCCGTCAACTTTTTTTGTGTTCATTCCGGCTGATACCGAAGTGATGATCCCTTCAAATGTTTCGTTTATCATTGTTTTTCCTTTTTGTTGTTATTCAAATTTACCGTATTTAATAAGATAGCCTCTGACGAACCTGATAAGGTCACCGTCCATGACAGCACCTGTGTTCCCTGTCTCTATGTTCGTTCGATGGTCTTTTACGAGATTATACGGCTGAAAAGTGTAGGTCCGGATCTGACTGCCCCACGAGATCTCCTTTTTCTCGCCCTCGAGGACATTCATTTTCTCCTTTTCCTCTTCTATCTTTTTCTGATAGAGTTTGGCTTTAAGCAGCTTCATGGCCGTTTCCTTGTTGAAAGTCTGCGACCTCTGGTTCTGCGACTGTGCGACCACACCTGTAGGAAGGTGAGTGATCCTGACCGCCGAGTCAGTCTTGTTGACATGCTGACCGCCCGCGCCCGAACTCCTGTATGTGTCTATCCTCAGATCGGAAGGATCGACCGTGATCTCAATGTCATCGGCTTCGGGAAGCACATAGACAGAGGCGAAAGAAGTGTGCCTCTTGCTCGCAGCATCGAACGGCGATATCCTGATCAGTCTGTGAACTCCGATCTCCGATTTTAAGAAACCGTAAGCGTATTCGCCGCTGACCTCGATCGTGACTGATTTTATGCCGACAGTATCGCCGGGAATGAGATCAACCTCACTCCACTTGAATCCCATCGTATCGAAAAAGCGCGTGTACATCCTCATAAGCATAGTCGCCCAGTCAGCCGCCTCTGTCCCGCCCGACCCCGCATGGATCGTGAAAAGACAGTCCTTTTTGTCCTCCGGCGCAGACAGCATTCCCTTGAGTTCAAGTTCCTCGACTATGGTCATATAGTCTGAAAATGTAGATCTGATCTCCTTTATTATGTCTTTCGACTCTTCTTCCTCTTCGGAAAGCATATCGAAAAGATCGTCAATGTCTGTTTTAAGCTGAGACGCATTTTCAACAGAATCTATCCAGTATTTTTTCTTCTTTATTTCGTCGAAAACCGTCTGGGCTTTCTGCGGATCGTTGTAAAATCCCTCCTGAGCCGTCTGTTCCTCGAGTTTAGCTATCTCGTTCTTGAACTTATCAAGATCAAAGATGCCCCCTGATATGATCGAATTTGGAATTTATTTCATTAAGTTCGTCTTTAAGTTCTTCAAGCATAGGTATCTCCGTTTGTTAAGTGATCTCAATTATTACGAAAGCTGACGCGATATCTTTCAGGTGTGAAATTGAAACCTGTTTGTTCGTTACTCCCGACTTTTCGCACTGCTCCATAGCTTTTCCCGAGAGAATTATGACCGGTTTTCCGAGGTGATCGTTCAGGATATGAATCTCATTGAAAGCAAGTCCGTTCCTCCAGCCTGTGCCGATCGCCTTGAAATAGGCCTCTTTTGCCGCGAACCTTCCCGCATAATGCTCGTATTTGTTCCTTTTTGACTCGCAGTATCTGATCTCATCGGACGAAAATATTTTTTCTTTGAACCCGTTAATGGTCTCGATACTTTTCTTTACCCGCGCGACCTCGATAATATCCGTTCCTATGCCGACTATCATTCCAGCTCCAGATCGGTAATTATCGTTTCGGGAAATTCTTTTGAAAAAGTATTCCCCACATCGTCGGTCCAGACTATTTTGGACATGATCGGGTTTCTTTTAATATTCGTATTGAAGACGAGAAGCCCTGTAAGAAATCTGCCTGGATTGATCTTAAAGTTCTGAAGGATATTACGGTAATTTCCTCTTTTGGCAGCAACAGGGTCGAATTTATAAACATTGTCGTCATTGTCGTAAAGTGTGAATTGAGAGGGATTTACTACGATATCCCTGTTCGAGTTGTTGTAAAATCTTATCCTGAATGCAATATTTCCGTTATCGGCATTGAAGAAAACCCTCATGAGCCTGAGATCGTAGGGGTTTGATCTGATGTTCTGAGTAAGAAAGGCGGCGAGAAGGTCATTTTTCAGCTTCGGCGCTTCGTCGGTGACCATGATCTCGTTTGCCAGATCAAGATTTTTGCGGCTTTCCGTCAGGAGCGATACATCCTGTGAGCCGGTGGTCCATAATTCGTAACTGTTCAGGGCGAGGTCGAAATATCTCTGAGCTTCTTCGGTTTTGATAGCGTTCAAGATCGCTTTCGCTTTCTCATTGTTCTCTGTCAGGTCAATGGATTTTTTTATCAGCGAGATGCCTTTTTCGTATTTCTTTTTGAGCTCTACGCTGCCCTCCCTGTCACCCGAACCGATGAGATTAGAGCCGAGAAGTACTAGTATTTCTGCATATTCATCTTTGATCTCGGGATTGTTCTCGTCTGAATAAATTATGCCTCTTTCAAGGTTCCTCTCCGCTTCGCCGAGATCATTTTCCCTTATATTTCTCTTTGCGTTCGTAAAATAAAGCTTGGTAATATTATTTCTGAGCTGAGTGTTGCTGTAATCCTTTGACAACTCCTCTTTAAGGATGATTATGGCCCTGTCGTATTCTCCTTTTTCTACGAGAAGATCCACATCCTCGCTGCAGGACAAAAATAGAAGTGCAGAGATCATCAGTAACGGAATTTTATGCATATATCTCATTTATTTTATTCGAATTTGATCAGAATTTCAGTTTTAACGGCTTTTCCGATCTCCGATTCCTTAATATCTTTAAACTCAATTCCAATTTTTGAAGAACTTTTAAGTCCGAAAGCAGGATAAGCGGGACCTCTCGGGGTCAGGGGCATAGGTAGGACTTCCGCGTTTCTGTAAGCACCGTTCGAGTACTGTCTTTTATTGATAAAATATTCAGAAGCAGCGATTACAAGGCCGTCTTCATCAATGAACCTGAGCTCGACAGTCTGATTGAGTAAAAATTTGGTAAAGATCTCGTTTTCCTTCTCATTCTCGCTTATAAAATATCTGCCCATGTTAATAAAACGGGTATTTCCCTTTCTGGTTTTGATCTCATCCATAAGCGACTTATAGGCGGATTTTTTCATTTTAACATCAAATTCAACAACAAGGTCAAGGATCGAAGGATCATCTTCATCGGCTGTCTTATTAGTTTTCCTGTAATAGAATTCGTAGCCGTTCACGATCAGATCTCTCGCGAATTTCTGAATTTCGTCATCGCCCGAGCTGATATCCGAAGAAACATTTTCCATCGGCAGTTCATAAGGTCCTGTCTTTTCGTAATCCTCAGTCATTGTTACAAGCTCATCATACATCTCGGCGAAAGCCGGAAATTCTTCGAATTCATCTTTCATCGAGTTCAGTTCGTCCATTAAGGCGTAGTATTTTTCCGGAACATCGTATTGAAAAAGCTGATCGAGCTCGTAAGAGTACCTTATGTAGCGGTAAAAATAAGCTTCATCATCGACCGGGAAAATATTTTTAACTTCATGCGCCACTTCGGCGGCCCGTAAGATCTCGTTGGTGATGTGATGATAGAAAGCGAGGAGCGACTGGGCTTTTCCTTTAAAATCTGATTTGATCACAAGTCTTTTCTTACCCCTCGAGTACATTTCGATAAAGACATTAATATTTCTGCCTCTGAAGCTCACAT
The DNA here is from genome assembly GCA_016938535.1 of Candidatus Delongbacteria bacterium. The sequence goes on along the minus strand of JAFGUL010000176.1, from coordinate 923 downwards.
TGCCCGTTAGAGAATAATCAAGGTCAATATTTTCATAACCTTCGAAATAATCCTTAGAAGCGAGGAAGAAATTACCTGTTCTCATAACATTCAGATCAAGACCTTCAACCTTATCGTCCATGAGTTCAAGACCGGCCTCTTCAAGATTTGCTCTGATATACTTGACCATCGCCTCAGTAATAAACTCTGTTTTCGGATCGTCGTCCTTGAACCCGGTCATCACTATCTGTGCGGAAAAAGCCGTGCTCAGATACAGTACAATAAAGAAAAATAAATATTTTGCGCGCATAAAAAACTCCCGGATTTATTTCCGCTACAACTCCAAATTTAATCAAATTCAGTAAAAATGTAAAGGTTTAAAATCTAAGTCTTACGAATATGGTAATAATTAAATATACTTTTGACGGAATAACCGTTCTTTTCATAGAATCGGCAGGCAGGAGAATTTCCGTATTGCGTAGCAACTTCCATCAAAGACCCTTCTTCTGAGATCACATAATTTTCAGCCGCAGAGATCAGTATAGACCCTATACCTTTGCCCTGAGCGTCCGGATGAATACCCAGAAGTCCTATCTCGCCGTGAGTGTTTTTTTTCTTAACTGTAATAAGACCAAGAATGCGTCTATCCTCAAAAAACACAAAGACCTTATCGGCTATCTCTTTCGAAACAGATTTTTCGATCCATTTTCTGTAAAGTTTTTCATAGCTGCCTGTCGGAAGTTCTTTATCTGTCTTAAATCTCGAATATTTTCCGCTTTCCAAAGCGATCTCATATAGTTCAGGTGAAACTGCGGACGCATTATATTCTGAGATACCGGGAGCATCAGCGACACTTTCCTGCAGAGATTTTTTGAAGATCACTTTTTGGTCAATGAGCTTATCCCGGAATATTTCTCTGCGGTCTATTTCATCAGGTATTATAA
>JAFGUL010000175.1 GCA_016938535.1 Candidatus Delongbacteria bacterium | reverse complement strand
ATTTTCGTAGATCACTGCGTCAGAATTTACGAATTCAGTGAACATGAGATCAGCTCCGCTCTCTTTGATAATAAGCCTCAAAGGAATGTTAGTATAACCGTCCATTGGCGCCAGGATGAGCGGCCTGTCAAGCTCTAAGGTTGAAAACTTTATCATAATTTATTGAGGCTCACAAATTGTGAAACGGTAATAATATTAATATCAGGCATTTTCAGCATGAACTCACTTACAGTATTGTAGCTGCTTTCATCGGCATCTATCACTATCAGCACATCCTGTCCGTCTGAGACATTCCTGAATACTCTCTCGATCTGAGAAGTATCGGTTCCCTTACTGAAATATATAACCTCCTGATCAGTGAAAGGAACTCCATACTGAGCGGAAAGCAGAGCTGAATACGTCGTTCCATGATCGTTGCTTTCTATATAATACAATCCTCTCTTGCTGATATTCTTTATTAAAAAGTCCATAGTATTAAAATCGCCGATAACCTTTGATCCTTTGTAATTGATCACACCAACCGGATCTGGGATCTGGTCATATATCTTATCCATTACAATACTTATGGTAAAATCGTTCATTCCTTTTATTATCTTATATTTTTCCTTATCGATATTACCTTTATCAGGCTCCATAGGAAGACTTATCAGAACTTCTTTTCCGTATTTACCTGCTTCATTTACTACTTGTGACACAGCCCATCTTCCCGGAACTATTCCGACTGATAGAGGCATCTCAGACCTGAAAAGTTTAGTGATCCATTCGGGACCCCATTCGTCTCCAAGGCAATTGACCAACAGCGCGACATTCCCTCCCAGTTTTATGTTCCCGACATCAAGATCTTTTACTACCCTGAGCTCGAGTACAGCATCTACACTGTCTCCCGATCTGAAATTGAATATAAGTTTATTTGAAAGCTCATGCTCTGTAACCTTGATCACAGGAATGTTATTCTCCCTGAATACTTTCTGAAGAAAATAATTATACCTTGAAAGGCTGTAAGAATCTGGAGCTTTAACATTTTTTGTCCAAAGGGAATCTGTTTTTTTAGAATAAATCCATTTCTTTTCAAAATTCTTCTTAAGAAGTTCTTTATCTATCTTTTCGAATTCATCTGTTATACTGATACTGTCTGTTATGTCTTTAATAAGTAAAGAAATGTCGGGAGTCTGATCTTCAACATTGATCGAATCTACATAAAACAGTATCGAATTCAAGGCTATCAGCAGGAGTACAACTGCATAAAATACATTTTTTCTATTCAATTATTTCAGATCCTCCCAGAAAATCATTTTGTAAATAGTTTCGTTTTCAGAATATTTACGGAAAATGAATTTTGAATATCCTGTGAGGTTTATCACTTCTTCACCGGAGTAAAAACTAATCCTGAAAGAAGTAAAAACAGTCGTATCCGGCATAGATGTGTGCTGAGGGAATTCTGTGTTAAAAACCAGATCTATCTTTCTGAAAGACCGGAACATTCTATTTGTTATTATAACATCCTCGTCCTTTGTCCATGAACCGAAAACACCTTCACTTTCGTACTGAAAAACAAAATCATCGTCAAGTATCTCTTCGTACAAGAACGAATCCTTGAAAGTATAAGAATAAATAAAGTTCTTCATCAGTCCTTCAATTGTTTTATTATTATCAGGGCTGAAGGCATTTTCAAATATTTCGTAATCGGGCGAAAATACATTACATGAAACAAACAGCATAGTCGGAATGAAAAATAGTATGAGCCTGAATTTGATCCTCAAGAAAGTTCCGTTATTTTATTTTATCAGCAGTTCAGCTATCTGAACTGCATTAAGGGCTGCGCCTTTTAACAGCTGATCCCCGCTGACCCACATTGAAATACCGTTCCTGAAAGCTGAATCTTTTCTTATCCGTCCTGCGAAACAGTCATATTCTCCTTCAGTATTTACAGGCATCGGATATATGTTCTTATCCGGCTCATCCATAACTCTTACTCCCTTTGATCCTCTCAGAAGATATCTTATTTCATCGGGTTTCACATTTTTTTCTGTTATAAAAGTTACTGACATCGAATGGACAGACCTCACCGGTACCCTGACGCACGTTGCGCTTACCTTAATTCTATCATCGTGAAGTATTTTTCTGGTTTCATTAAGCATTTTTATCTCTTCTTTTGTATAGCCTGAACTGGTAAAAGAATCGATGTGCGGTATCAGATTGAATGCTATAGGATATTTGAAAACAGACATTTCAGGCTTGATCCCTTTCGAAATATT
>JAFGUL010000174.1 GCA_016938535.1 Candidatus Delongbacteria bacterium | reverse complement strand
TCGTTATCGGAGATGTCATGATTGTCATCTTTTCTTCCTGAAAGATTCTTTACCACATTACCTACTATTTCAGTCATGTATTTTCGGATTCCGTTCTCATCATCCCATGTTCTTGTTGATATCCTGCCGTCAACGAAAACTGTCATTCCCTTTTTGAGATAGTCTTTTGCGTATTCCGCCTGTCGAGCAAAGAGAACTATATTATGCCAGTCGGTTTTTTCTTCCCAGTTATCTCCCTTCTTCACTCTTTCACTGGTAGCAAGCGAAAACTTTGCGATCTGCACTCCGCTTGGTGTATATTTAACTTCAGGGTCTTTTCCCAGATTTCCGATTAGGAATACTTTGTTTACGCTTGGCATTTGATGCTCCTTCTTTTATTTATTCATTATAAAATTACTTATGTTCATACCGACCGAAAACCCGAATTCGTCCTCCAATTCTCCGTTCAGCATATAAGAAATATCAAAATCAAAATCATTTAAAAATAAAGTAGTGCCAAACGATAAACCGCTGAATTTCTCAGTATTGTTGTTTGTGCCTGTCTGTTTGTCAATGCCGTTCAGATCGTAGCCACCCCTCACAGTAATATTATCCTTTGCCTGAAGTTCCATTCCTACGGCAAGTCTGCTTTTTTCATCTTCAAAGCGTTCGTACTGAAGACTTATACTGAGCGGAAGTTTATCGAGACTGTATGCGGCAGCGGTTTTCATGGAAATCCCGACATTCTCGGTAGTGTCATAGTACTCAGATATCTGAAATCCGACATTGAAGAGCCCGCCTGCAATTACAAGTCTTTCGTTAAAGAATTTATACATAAGGCCTATATCTATCAGCAGCGCATCTGCATTATATTCAGAGATGGAGGAATAGGCGTATTTGAGATTCAATCCCGTCATGATCTTTTTTATCCTGTATCCCTGAGAAATAGTGATAAGCATTTCGTACGGGTTATATGAATCTCCCGATTCTATATCGGAAAATTTTCCGTAGTTGATCGCTGTAAGTGAGAATCCTGTGGATACATCTTTTAAGATCAGGTCAGGATGAGAATACTTTACGGAAGTTAGAGATATATCAGAGAAATAATTATGATAAAATGAAGAGAAATATATGCTCTCCTGTTCTGCCATAACAGCGGGATTTGAATAAAATCCCCCGTTCTGACGGTGAATTGCAAGGTCTGAGTTCCTCATACCCGAGCTACGTGGGTCAGTACCAGAATCGCTGATCATCAGTATATCGGCAAACAGCATACACGGTATCAGCAGTATTATGATTTTATTCAATTTTCACCTCGCCTCAGTAACATATTAATTATATAACAATGTTGCTAACAAGTCAAGAAATCATATTATAAAAATCATGACCGTGAATTTTTGACTTGATAATTTGTTTTTACTTAATTACTATTGAACTGTTCAAAAAAAGGAGTTGTCAGTGTGAGTGAAATATCTGTTGAACTGTCTAAAATCGATAAGAAATATTCGGATAAATCTGTACTCTCCGCTTTGGATCTGAAAATTAAAAAGAGCGCGGTAACCTCTGTGATAGGACCGAACGGCAGCGGAAAAACGACTCTGTTTAAAATAATTCTGAGCATAACCGATCCTGATAATGGCCATATTCTGGCTGACAAGGAAATGAAGACAGGATTCTTGATAGAAGATCTTAGACCTTATGAAAATTTGAACCTTATGCAGAACCTTGCAGCTTTTTCACTACTTGAGGGAAAACATGTTTCCGCATCTGATGCAGAAGATATTATTACAATGAGCTTCTGCAAAGATATATGCAGAAAACCAATTAAAAAACTCTCTGCCGGGCAGAAAAGAAAAGCATATTTTGCTTTTTCTCTTTTAAGCGACCCTGATCTGATAATTCTCGACGAACCTTTAAATTCTCTTGATCTTAAGGAAAGGATCGATTTAATTTCATCGATAAAATACCTTAGAGATTCAAGGTCCAAAACAATAGTGATCAGCTCACATGACCTTGACAGCCTTTATGAAATATGCGATACCTTCTGCTTCCTTAAAGACGGCCGGATTGAGCGTATTATGGATAAAAAAGAAATCGCACAGTCAGAATTGAACAGTATATTTATGGAACTCTACGGATAGATTTTAAGCAGATTTTACTTGACATTTTTACTCAATAAGCATATTTTTGCATTGTAAATTAAAAGGAGTTATTTATGAGATTCTTACTAATTATCGCGCTTATTTTCTCGTTCACTTTTCCCGCATTTGCCCAGGATTTTGATAAACAGATCAAGGATCAGGAAGAACAGATCACAAAGATCGAAAAAGATATTGCCGATATTGAGGCAAAGATCAAAGCATCCAGAGACAAGATAAAAGAAACTGAAGACAAGATCCAGAAGCTGCGCGACGATAAAAGAGAGATCGAGAACAATATCAAAAAACTTGAAGACGAGATCAACAGTCTGAAAGGATAATATTCATTTCGGCACGGACATCTCATTTTATGAATGAAATAATTACTCTCGGCACGATTTCAAAGCTCATCGGAGAACTTCCGGCTTTTCCGCAGGAAGTAAATGAGATTGTCAAAAATTTGAAAACAGCAGATTTTAACACCGAGCCTGTATCTGA
>JAFGUL010000029.1 GCA_016938535.1 Candidatus Delongbacteria bacterium | reverse complement strand
GCTATATGCGGTCTTGCAATTGCCCCGTCGGGTGAAATTTTGAGTATATCCTCATACCTGACATCAATACCGTCGTCCTGAAGCAGCTCGGTCATTTTTTTTGCTCTTTCCGCCCTTGCGGTTCTGAAATCTTTAAGATAGCTTATCAGTCTTGCATTGAACGGGTCCATGAAATACCCGAGTATATGAATGTCGTATTCGCCGTACTCGCTTGAAAGCTCAACCCCCGTAATGATCTCGATACCGTAATTTACCGAAAGTTCGAGAGCCTCATGATAAGAATCAGTGCTGTCATGGTCAGTGATACTTACTGCGGAAAATCCGTGTTTTTTGGCTATTCTGAAAACTTCTGGCACTCTGTATGTTCCGTCTGAATATCGGGTATGTATGTGAAGATCAGCGTATTTAATCTTCATTAATAAATCTTTCCACAAAATCTTTGTAATCGCATATTATTATATCCTTACCATCCCTTTTTATGATATCGCTCATTTCGAATTTCTTGCTTATCCTTGAAAGAGTTTCTCTCGAAATTCCCGTTAGATTAGCCAGATCGGTCTGATTGGGCATATCTTTAAGAACCATATCCTTACCTTTCATCACTCCCATTTTCTCACTCATGTCGTAAAGCATCATTAGTGCCTTCTGCTGAGCATCGTCAAGAAAAAAGCTTTTCACCCTGATATCTGTCGTTCTCAGCCTGATAGCGAAAGTTTTCAGCAGATTAAAAGTAAAAACAGTGTTACTGTGAAGAACATCTAAAAATTCATTCCTTGCAATTGTCAGAAGCTCAATATCTTCGAGAGCGATAGCATTGGCATTCCTTTTGTTATGATCGAGAAGCGACATTTCTCCGAAAAAATCACCCTGTCCGAGAATAGAAAGTATAACTTCGTTTCCGTCGTTGTTTATCTTGGTTATCTTTATCTTTCCTGAAAGAATAATGTAGAACATCTCGCCGCGATCCTGCTCAAGAAAAATCACATTTCTCTTGGTAAATTTTTTCAGACGGCAGTGCTCGGCAAGGTTTTTTACATCATTGTCATCCATATTGTCACACAAAGATATAGATTTGAGAAATTCGATTTTAATTAATTCTTCCATAATTACCGCCTTTTAACTGCCTTCTGATTAAAGCAGATCGTTAAGTTTTACCACTTTGATCTTTTCGACGATCTCTTTTACATCCTGAGACCTGGAAAGAGGTGTTATGAGCAGGCTGTCGGCTGTATCTATGATCGAAAGATCGCGCAGTCCGATGCAGGCTATGAGTTTTTTCTTGTCATCCGAAGAAACGAGACAGCCCTCGGTATCTATCGAAATAAAATTATCGCAGTCAACAACATTTCTTTTTTCATCTTTATCTTTCAGTCTGTATATCTCGAACCAGCTTCCGACATCCGACCAACCGAAGTCGCCTGAAAGCACTTTAACATTTTCCGCACTTTCCATCACTCCGTAGTCAATGGAGATCGACCTCATTTCAGTATAGATCCTTTCAATTGCTGATTCGGGAGCGTTTCCTTCGATGGCTTTTTTTAACTCCGTGAGGTTATCATAAAGATCGGGAATAAATGCCTTTATGTTTTTGAGAATTGTCTCAGCCTTCCATATAAACATACCGCTGTTCCATACGAATTCTCCGCTTTCAAGAAATCTGACTGCGGTATCAAAATTCGGTTTTTCCGCAAACGATTTGACTTCTCTTATGCCCTTCTGAATTTCCTGACCTGTCTGAATATAGCCGTAGCCTGTTTCTGGATGAGTCGGCTCGATGCCTATAGTGATCAAAGAATCGGGGTCTTTTTTGCAGTATTCAACGGCCTTTGAGATTATTTTTGTGAATTTCGGAACATTTTTTATGTAGTGATCTGCCGGAAGGACGACCATCACAGCTTCGGGATCTTTCAGAATAAGCCTGACAGCCCCGTACCCGATAGCAGCTGCAGTATTTCTCCCGAAAGGCTCAGCTATAACATTTTCTTCTTTTATGTCCTTTATACTTTTAAGTACATTAGCCTTCTGGTGTTTATTCGTTATTATGTAGCAGTTTTCTCTTTTAACTATCTGATCGAGCCTGTTAATCGTATTTTCAAGCATTGTCTTTTCATTCATTATCGTAAGCAAATGCTTCGGTGTTCTCAGCCTGCTTTTCGGCCAGAATCTCGATCCAACCCCTCCCGCCATTATAAGTGCGTACATAAAAACTCCTCTATCTGTTAAAATTAAAATTTATCTCCGTGCTTTCCCAATTTCTTCTTACCAGAACGGTATCGCTGAAGAAAACAGCTTTTTTATTCCTGTTCGAGTATATATCCATTCCGAACACTCCCGAACTATCGCAGTTCTCAAATACAGCGCAGAGATATTTTCCCGGCCTGAGAACTGATCTGTATTCCCCGGATTTAACCGGTTCTATTTTTTTCTCGCCTTTCTCAACATTTTTATAAACCAGCATGTAAGAATCGCAGGAATCAGCCGTGACCGTCCCGGAAATGCTGCCGTATCCCAAAGCTTCCTCAACGGTAATTTTGTTCTTTGCCACAACAGAATCTTTATTCACAGCCTGCATTTCATAATTACCGGGATCCACTTTATTGTCCTTTAATCCAAAGCTGACGGTAAAGGGATCGTTTAAGCCTGATCTCTTCAAACCGGTTATTGTGCTGTCATTTTCATGGATCAGCTTCACATCCAAAGAGTCGTTGCTTATATCATTTGTTGATATTGATAATATCTGATCCGAAGCTATTTTAACGGGAATTTTTCCTGTAATTCTAAACGGGTATTTTGCAACTGAATCGGTTACATTATGAACTTTAGACTTAAAATCCGGGTTTATAAAATTACCGAATCCGTCAATGATGTCCCTGAGCTTAATTTTGACGGCGTCTCCCGTGGCCAGCGATCCTGTTTTAGCGTAAACCACGGTTCCCCCCGATTCACTGAAAAACTCTTCAAAATCAGACGGAGTGTCATTAATATAAAGACTGTCGATCAGTTTTTGTTTCGCCGCCATTACCTCCGAGAATTCGATCTTTAAAATATTATTTGAATAGAGGGAGGTGTTTTTAATAAAGGGCGGAACCGCATCGTTCCATCCAAGTGTAAAAATGTAATTAAGGCTGTCATTACTCATCAGATCAGCATCATTTTTTTCAAAAGAGAACATTTCCTTATCGAATTGAGGTTTCAGGTCATTGTTCAGGTCATTGAAAGCGATTATCCTATAGATCCCCGAAGTCAGATTCTTAAGCTCAAAACTGTTGTCTGAAGATATTCCTGCACTGTATTCAGGTTCTGCTCTTTCGTATAAAAGACTGTCTGCGGATGAAATATCATAAAGGTTTATTCTTACCCGGGAATAATTGAATGAAACGATATCGTCGCCTGATATTGCCCCGTTGATCTTTCCGGTAATTTTTCTTTTCTCGATGATATCACCGGTTGAAAATGATATAGAATAAGAGTCTGTCAGAGGATTTCCTCTCAGATCTTTCAGGGACGGATTGATGTTTATGACTACAGTGGTATTTTCAGCCAGATCCGAAAAATTGATTTTAAGACTTTTATCGTACCAGAGAACTTCTGATCTGTTCTTTGCAGAACGCGGGGAAATATCAAGAGCGTTCCGTGTTGAATTCCTGTCTATATACTCTGAAAAATCTATTTTTATACTGCTGTTTTTATCAACATTTAAAGAATTGTCCGGAAGATTTGAAGCTGTGATGACCGGACTGGATTTGTCCTCCGGACCGCCGTACGGTGCTCTTTTATAATCGGTTGCGCAACTCAGGATCATCAGGCTTAAGACCGTCAGTATTATTCTAATTATGATTTTCAAAAATTCTCCTTCTCTACAAGAAGGCTCAGGTCAAGTGCTTTAACGCTGTGCGTCAATGCTCCGACAGAAATGTAATCCACTCCGGTCTCAGCTAGAAAACGGACAGTTTCAATGTTCACATTCCCGGATACTTCAAGTTTTTTTCTGCCTGAATTAATCTTTACACATTTTTCGATATCTTCAATATTCATATTATCAAGCATTATCCAGTCAACACCGAGTTTTAAAGCTTCTTTAAATTCTTCAATATTTTTTATCTCTATTTCGATCCCGGCTTTCAGATTGTTTTTCAACTTATAATCAAGAGCTTTTTTAACAGCTTTGTTTATGCCTCCGGCAGCGGCAATATGATTATCTTTTATCAGAAACATATCGAAGAGCCCTATCCTGTGATTCTGTGCGCCTCCGGTCTTAACTGAATATTTATCGAGTGTCCTGAATCCGGGAAGTGTTTTTCTTGTATCTAATATCTTTGCATTTGTGCCTTCAACTGCTTTTACGAACTGATTTGCATAGGTCGATATCCCGGACATCCTCTGAATGAAGTTGAGCGCGGTCCTTTCGGCTTTGAGTATCGAGTTGAGACTTCCCTTTATTACAGCGACTGTATCTCCGCTTTCTATCACATCTCCGTCTTTAAAAAATGTTTCTATGCTGAGGTTTTTGTCTATGAAGAAAAAAGTGTCCTCGAAAACTTCAAGACCGCAGATCACGCCGTTCGATTTTGCTTTCAGTACCGCCCTGCCTTTTTTGTTGATCGAAACAATAGAATCAGATGTGATGTCACCTGTTTTTCCCATATCTTCTTTGATCGCTTTTTTGATCAGAGGCAGATAAATAACTTTCATATTTTTCTCCGAATTTATGATTCAAACACTATAAGCGGAACGAACATTTCATCCGAGCTCAGTCCGCCGTGGTCAGCCGCGTGGAATTTTACTTCCTCATTTTTCAGGAAATCTTTTATAACATAATTATCCTTGCACAGCAGAACAAAATCTCCTATTCTGCTTTCGAGTCCGGGAAATGGTTCGTTGAGACCGAAAAAACCATTTGATATCAGTTCTTCTCGTTCAAAAACTTTCACGGCATACCCGATCTTTTCTTCAACTTTTTCCCTGAACACGGTCATATATTTTTTCTTAACATAGCAATATGCCGCTCTCGGCTCTCCGCACAGGGGGAAATCGAGCATTTTACTGATCTCGGGAAGGTCATTCATATTCAGTCTTTTATCCTCTTCCCCGTCGATCAGGCCGTGATCCGCCGTTATAATCACGATCGAATTTGTTCCTTTAATTTCATCTGCAAATTTCTTTGCGTGTTTTGATATCGCATAGAACAGTTTTGTAAGATCTTCTGATTTACTGCCCGTTTTATGAAGTACGGCGTCTATGTCGGGAAGGTATCCGTAAATATAATTCCGTTCGGCATTGTTGGATCTGACAGCTTCCGCCATATTAACGAAGAAATTTTCAAATCCCTTATATGCAATCTTTTCTGAATCTGCGAGAAAATAATTGGTGTAAACCGAATCCATTAATGACTCAGGAAGCAGAACTTTCAGGTTTTTCATTTTTTTAGAAAGCCTGAAATCCGAGAATACATACTCAGGTCTTATATCTTTATCAGTCAGTACCTCTTCAGTCCGCCTGTCATTGAAAAGAAGGATAGTTGATGGAATATCATATTTTTCGTTCTTAAGCCTGACGAACCATCCGGTGACCCCGTGTTCCTTAGGCGCTAGGCCCGTAGCAAAACTCGTAATACATGCAGAGGTCGTCGAAGGAAAAACAGAAGTCATCTTTCCGATAGTGTGATCTTTAAAAAAATTCTTCCTTTTCTTCATCAGATAATTATAACCGAGACCGTCAATGACTATGTTTATCACATTCCTGTAGCTTTCAAGTTTTTTCGCAGGCAGATTTTTTATTTCTCTGTATTCCGATTCAATTCCGAAACTTTTCGATATCGAACTCATCAGATTCACAATACTGTTGCCGTTATAATCAGGTTTGTAGAACATTAATACCCCGTCCAAGCATAATTACATAAGATATTAATATTATGATTTTATGAGTCGAATATCAAGAAAATTATTTACGCGTTTTAGTAGAAGAAAACAGCTGGACTATATCCGATATGCCGGACAAAATGCTAATACAAAT
>JAFGUL010000173.1 GCA_016938535.1 Candidatus Delongbacteria bacterium | reverse complement strand
GGACGGGCTCATAGGTCACGGCAGGTTCATTTATGATCCGCAGTTAAATCTGAAACTGAGGGATTTCGTCGTTTTCCTTTCAAAGGGCGGTCATCTGACTGTAAACCTTACTGTCCCGGAAGGGTCGAGGATAAGAGAAATAGCCGGAATTCTTCATAAGGAATTGAAAATTGACTCTGCCTCCTTTGTAGAAAGAACTAATAATGAAGAAATACTGACAAGATACGGTATTCCTGCAGTTTCACTTGAAGGCTATTTGTACCCGGAAACCTACAATTTCAACGAGAGCGATTCCATAGACGACATAATTGACAGAATGGTAAATACTTACAGATCGAAAACAGCACCATTTAAGAAGCTTATAGAAAAAAGCGGATATACTGAGCATGAGATCCTCACTCTGGCTTCGATAATTCAGGGTGAAGTCATGGTATTCGATGAAATATATAAGATAAGCGCAGTTTACAACAACAGACTCAGGAAAGGAATGCTTATGCAGTCCGATCCGACCGTTCAGTACCTGTTCGATAAGCCTAAAAGACTCCTGAATAAAGATATTGCAATAGACAGTCCATACAACACCTATCTTTACAAAGGACTTCCGCCGGGACCTGTGAATAATCCTTCAGTAAAAGCCGTTAAGGCAGCTCTTGAACCTGAGGATGTTCCCTATATTTACATGGTCGCAAAGGGTGACGGCTCGCATAATTTCAATACGGATCTGCAGGGTCATCTTAGAGATAAGGCTGAATTTGACAAGATAAGAAAAAAATTCAAATAAACTTAAGGAGAAAACATGAGAATTTTATCAGTGATCACCATCTTGTGTTTTATATTACTGGCAGGATGCTCGAAAAAGGATCAGAAGGCAGAGAATGTTGTAAAAGATCATGAAGCGAAAATCGAGAAAATAATGGCTAACGGGTACGGCGAATCAAAAGAGAAAGCAGTTGAAGATGCAAAAAATGACGCCCTTAGGCAGTTCGGATTCAACATCGTCGAAACTGAAGGTAAACCGAGGCTGGATTATGCCGGAAGGATAGTAAATTTCGAAATAGTTCAGGATCATTCCGAACCGCTGAACAACGGGATGTGGTGGGAAATAAAAATTCAGGCTGAAATAGAAAAACTGTAAATGAAATTTAAACTTAATGAAATGCAGCGAAAAGCCGTCGAAAAAACTGACGGACCCTTGCTCATTATTGCAGGCGCGGGAAGCGGAAAAACGAGAACTCTCGTTGAAAGGATTGCCAATATTATAAGGCAAAATAAGGCCTGCCCCTCAGAGATCATGGCGGTCACTTTCACAAATAAAGCCGCAAAAGAACTTACGGACAGGATCGTTTCTGAAGTTGGAGATATCGGAAAGACCGTTTTCGCCGGGACATTTCATTCCATCTGCGCAAGGATTCTCAGAAAACATTCACGAAGGCTTGGATACGAACCTAATTTTGTGATTTACGATACAGATGATAAGCTTAAGGTCATTAAATCCGTAATTAAAAGGCTGGAACTGAGCCCTTCTTTTTTTCCTTACAAGAAGATAGCATCAATAATTTCGAACCTGAAAAATAAACTGATCTACCCCGAAAATTACAATGATGTTTCAGAAGATTTTTTCTTCGATAAAATTAAAGACATATATTCCGCTTATCAGGAAGAACTTATAAGGTGCAACGCATTCGACTTTGATGATCTGTTATGCATGGCGGTAAAGCTCTTCCGGAAAAATGAAGATGTTCTTTTTGAATATCAGAACAGGATAAAATATATCTGTGTTGACGAGTATCAGGACACCAATTTTGTTCAGGATAAATTCGTTTCCATGATCTCTGAACTGTACGGAAATATCTGTGTCGTGGGTGACGAGGACCAGTCGATCTACAGCTGGCGGGGTGCGGATATTAATAATATACTCAGCTTTAAAGAAAGATACAGGAACTGCGAACTGATTCAGCTTGAAGAAAATTACAGAAGTACATCGAACATACTCAAAACCGCCAACTCTGTAATATCAAAAAATGTTGAAAGGCTGGGAAAAAATCTTTTTACAGCTTCAGTGTCCGGTGACCGTATAAAACTGTTCTCGTGCGAAACTGATATTGATGAAGGCAGAATAGTGACCGACGAAATATCCAAACTAATTAAAGAAAGTGTCAGACTGTCTGAAATATGTGTCCTATACAGAACGAATGCTCAAAGCAGAATAATCGAGGATAACCTTAGGAAATCAGGTCTTCCCTATACTATCGTGGGCGGGCTGAAGTTCTACGAGAGGAAGGAAATTAAGGATATTACGGCATATCTCAGGCTTATCTTAAACAAAAATGATAATGTATCTTTTGAGAGGATAATCAATTTTCCTCCGAGAGGTATAGGGAAAAAAACTGTTGAAAAGATAAAATATGATGCTCTGATCTCGGGGATTTCATACTTCGAGTCACTTAAGAATTCCGGTCTTGATAACGAAAATACGGTTTCGGGTAAAAAGATCATAAAATTCGTCAGATTGATAGATTCTCTTTCAGAAAAGATCGAGAAAAACGATGCCCGTGAGATATCGGAAACAGTATTGAAAGAGTCAAATCTTGCTGATTACTACTCAAAGCATTCTGACACAATTCAGGACAGTTCAAGATTGGATAATCTTTACGAATTCTTAAATGGTGTGGCTGATTTTGTAAAATCAGAGATAAACTCTTCCCTTCAGGATTTTCTGGCTTCCGTTTCGCTTCTTTCAGACATTGACACATACAATGACAACGATGACAGAATAG
>JAFGUL010000028.1 GCA_016938535.1 Candidatus Delongbacteria bacterium | reverse complement strand
TTCTATACATAAAGATCTCGACAGCGGCCTGAATTCAGTTTCTGAGAAAATTTCAAAGATCAGGGATATTGCCGAAACAGAAGGATCAGTACAGATGAAAGATATTGTAATAGCGGCTGAAAAAGAATTCTGCGAATTAAGGGCGGTGCTGGATCTCTACTCTGATCAGGCCACGCTGGAGTTCGGTACTGACGATCAGGGAAGGAAAGTGATCATATTCAAACCCAGGGAAAATGAATAATAAAGAAAAACAATAAGGTAGATAATTATGAGCATGTTCAGCTATTTCAAATTCGACGACAGAACTGATCCCAAGATAAAAATAGCCGCCAATCTGTCTTTCCTGGCCTGTTTCGGAACTGCAGGATGGATAGCCTCTCTTATGAACTTCATGAACTTTACAAAGCAGGAGTTCAATCTGACCGCTTTTGATTTCGGGCTGATACTTTCAGTTAATGAAACCGCAGTTCTGTTCGGGTTCATAATATCAATTATGCTGGCATATATTTCAGAATCAAGGCTTCTCGGGATTCTTGTAGCTTTGGCCGGTACGGCTATTACCCTGTGTACATTCGCGCAATTTGAGATACCTTTACTATCTTCCGTATATACTCTTATCGGCGATCGCATCAGCAGTTTCACTGTCAATATGGCTATATTCGCCTTCATTATTTCACTAAGTTACGAATACTTCGAAGCGTCCAAAGAATCACTTGTTAAACACAGTACGGACAGTGCTGACACTCCGATAATTCTAAGCAAGATCGCGGCTTACGGCCTGCTTGGAACCGCTTCCGGATTCCTTACGGTCACGGTACTCGGTTTTATCCCTATGAACATCGTTCTCGAAAGCGGTTCGGCCGATATAAAATATTACATTCTGTATCCGCTGATAGGGCTCCCGCTTATAATCATAGGCATTCTCAGTTCAAAAAAAGCTGCAGCTGCAAAAGCTCTAAAAGAGAATATCGAGTTTATTGTCAGGGGAAAATTCTTCAATTTCTACATTCTGACATTTTTTACTTCTATTATCAACATCATAATGATATATTTTGGAGCTTTCTTTCTTGTAGAAAAATTTCACATGGGTCTGGGATTCATCGGACTGATCTTTCTTCTTCACTCCTCTCTTGTTTTTTTCCTGCGCAGAAAAGCAACCGAGATCATGAAAAATAAGGGTGAAGATGTCACAATGAAGGTCAGGTATCTCGTAAGTTTTATTTTCTTCCTTGTTCTGATTTTTACAGCTACTCCGTTAGTTGCCGAAGATTCGTTCATGAAATACGTTCTTCTCGGAATGCTTTCGCTTTACGGCACTACTACTCTTTTTGATAATGCGATAAAAAGCTTCATCTCATACTTCGCGACCCCAAATGAACAGCGGTCTAATGCCGTCATATATGACAGGCTCATATTTGCTGCCAAGATAGTTTTCCCTTTTACAACCGGACTGCTGTATTTCAATTTCGGGGATGCCTACGGTTATTACGCAGTATTCGGTCTCGGAGCGGTATCTGCCGCCTTATGCCTTATTGTTTCATTCAGGATTTACGCAGCTTACAACGATTCGGATGACGGAGGAATTGTTGAAGAAGGATAACAGATATTTTTAGAAGCTTTTATATATCCCCAAGAGAATACGCATAAACCAATAAACATTCAATAAAGAAAGGCAGAAACATCTGCCTTTCTTCATTAAATATACCCAGAGGGGTTCGAACCCCCAACCGCCTGGTTCGTAGCCAGGTACTCTATCCAGTTGAGCTATGGGTACAAGCCGGTTCTCTTTGCGGAGACGGTGGGATTCGAACCCACGTTTCCTTGCGGAAACACGCTTTCCAGGCGTGCGCCTTAAACCGCT
>JAFGUL010000172.1 GCA_016938535.1 Candidatus Delongbacteria bacterium | reverse complement strand
TGGCGAAAGGTGAGCACGATTTTACTTTTATTAAAGAGGGTTTTGTTGATAAAAAAGAAAAGATAAAGATTGACGGTGATAAAGAGATTGATATTGAGCTTGTTCCGGGTTCAAATCAGACAAAATTAAAACTGCCTGCTCTTGTTGTCATTAATTCCGATCCTTCGGGTGCGGAGATATTCTTAAACGGTCAAAAGTTTGGTATTACTCCGATGCAGGAATCGCTTATCGCGGGTGAATATTCCATGACTCTTGCAAAGAGTTTTTATTATCCTCAGGATAAGACATTTTCGGTGAAAGAAGGTCAGACGATGGATCTTCCCGCTATAAAATTAAAGCCGAAATTCGGGTATTATTCAGTAAAAGCGGATCAGCCTGGGACAAAGCTGTATCTTGACGGCGTGTATCTTGGTGAGAACACTGTGGCTAAATCGCAGATCGAAAGCGGAAAGCATACTTTTAAGGCAGAACTGGATATGTATCATACAGAGACTCAGGAAATTGAGTTTAAAGACGGTGATGAAAAGGATGTGGTTTTTATGATGAAGCCGAATTTTGGAAAACTGGTCATAAAATCAGAACCTACGGGTGCGGATATTTTTATTAACGGAAAAAAGTCGGGCAAGACTCCGTTCACTCTTGAAAAAGCAAGATCGGGAAAATATACGGTAAAGCTGACGATGGATCTCTGGTCAGATTATGAAGATCAGGTGATTGTATCTGACGGGCAGACTGCCGACAAAACTTTTGTCATGAACAAGAACTTCGGAACTCTGATAGTCAAGTCCCTTGGATCGGACATTTATGTGAACGGGGAAAGAAAGGGAACATCGGAATTTAAAGCTAATCTGCCGCCCGGAAAGTATATGGTTAAAGCGAAAAAAGACAAGCACAGAGAGCATGATAAGGAAGTTTTTGTCAATATCGGAAGAGAGCAGGAAGTAAGTCTGGAACCTGATCCTATTATGGGCAGCGTCAATGTTTTTTCTGAGCCTGTTGAAACTAAAGGTGCAAAAATATTTGTCAATGATGAGGCAAAAGGAGAGACACCGGCGGTTATTCCATTGCTTATCGGCGATTATAGTATCAGGCTTACTTATAGCGGTTATCTTGAAAAAACAGAAAAATTCTCTCTGTCGGAAGGTGAGAATAAGACTTTAAGGCTGACGATGCAGACTTATGAAGGCTCTCAGAGTGAAAAGAGAGATTTCTGGAGAAAGCAGAAATGGTATTCGTTGGGAGCATTCGCTCTGTCTACCGGAGCAGGAGGTTATTTCTATATGTCGGGGAACAATTATTACGATGATTACGAAGCCTGCACTTCTACTACGAAAGAAGCCGAGGATCTTTATGATAAAGCAGTTTCGGCGGATACTATGAGGGATGTTTCGTTTTCCGTATCTCTTGCACCTTTGGGATATTTCTTCTATTCTTGGTACAAAGAGAGCAGCTATAAATAAAAACTTGTTTTATAGCTAATTTCAGTTATAGCAACCGTGGTTACAGTAACAGCGGTTGCTGTAATCCTTTTTGATACTTTTCCCTCCAAAACTTCTAAATAATTTCCTTGATATTCAGCTCATAAAAGTATAATATTAATAGCTTAAGTAATTACAGGCGGTATCATGTTCTACAAACCGGATTACGAAGGCGGAAGCATAGTTAACCTGATGAGTTCGATATCAAAATGCTTCGGTTTAAAACCGAAGTACAGCGAGCTTATTCTTCTTCCGTGCGAAAGGCTTTCGGGATATAAAAATATAATCAATATCGTGATCGACGGTCTCGGTTACAATTATCTGATGAAGAAAAGGAAGAATTTTCTTAAGGACCATACGATAGGTAAGATAACTTCAGTATTTCCTACGACCACATCGGCCTGCATCACGAGTTTCGCGACCGGACTTGCCCCCAAAGAGCACGGGGTGACGGGCTGGTACATGCGGCTGAGAAGTGAAAAATACGACATTCCGTCCACAATACTGCTTTACAATGACAGAAGGAATGAAGAACCGCTGCTTAACAAAGGAATTGAACCCGAGGATATCTTCATCGATCACAGGCTTTCAAAGAATAT
>JAFGUL010000171.1 GCA_016938535.1 Candidatus Delongbacteria bacterium | reverse complement strand
TCATAGTCCCTCATCTCTCCGATAAGCACAACATCGGGGTCCTGACGCAGAATCTGTCTCAGAGCTGTCTGGAATGTAAGATCCTGCTGAAGGTTGATCTGTACCTGAATGATACCTTCGTTCTGGATCTCGACAGGATCCTCTACAGAAACGATATTGATCTTCACATCCTTGATATAGTTAAGTGCCGAAGCAAGAGTATTCGTTTTTCCAGATCCGGTAGGTCCTGTTACCAGCACCATTCCGTCTTTTCTTTTAATGTTTCTCTTAAAAGCGTCAATATAAGTCTGATTCCCGCTGAAAATTCCTTCGATCGGGTAAAGCTGCTCTGTTTTCAAAAGACGGAGCACTATCTTTTCTCCGTGAATCGTAGGCAGAGAACCGACCCTGAAGTCTATCTCTCTTCCTCTGAGCTTGAGACGGATCTTACCGTCCTGAGGCCTCAGTTTAACATCGAGTTTCATGGTTCCGGTCAAGACTTTTATCCTCGCGCTGAGTGAGGACTGCAGTCTTTTCGGCAGCCGTTCATAACCCGTAGGAATGTAAAGATCGCCGTCTTTTCTGAATCTGATCTGAACATATTTTTCCTGCGGCTCGATATGAATATCTGATGTTCCGTCAATATCCGCTTTTGCAAGAATACTGTTGACGAGATTGATTATTGGCGCAGAATCCGCACTTTCCTCATCCCCGATATCCTTCACATCAACTTCTTCCACCTGAAGATCATCGTCACCGTAGATCTCGCTTAATGCAGAACTGGCCGAAGCGGATGATTCCAGTTTTTTATAGAATACGTCAATTGCTTTTTCGATCTTTTCTTTGGTGGAATATACTGCAATGATCGACATCTGTGCTATCATTTTGAGATTGTCTGTCACCGCGAGATCATCAGGATTCACCATGGCAACTTTGAGCCCGTTCTCATCCTTTGAGATCGGAATGAGTTTGTGCTGTTTAGCGAAATCGGCCGGAACCTTCATTAGGGCTTCTTCAGTTATCTGGGCAAGCTCTTTATCGTCCGCTATCGAATAACCTTTCTGTTCCGAAAGAGCACTGACAAGCTCGTCATCGGTCATCAGTCCCATATCTACGAGCGTATCACCGAGCATCTTGCCTGTCTCTTTCTGCTTCTGCAGAGCTTCAAGCAGATCTTCCTCACTTATATACCCGTTGTCTATCAGGAACTGTCCGAAATAATTCCTTGAGCTTCCGAATTCTTTTCTGACCATATCGGACATGACACCCTCTGCCTGCTCCTCTCCTGATTTACTCAGATGAGTTTTTATCTTTTCGAGAAGTTCCTCGTTCTCCACAGGCTTGGAAAGAAAATCGTTTATATGGCTCTCGGAAAATGCCTTGATGGCTATATCCATGTTGCCGAAACCGGTCAGGATCATAGACATCACATTAGGCTGAGTTTCTTTGATCTTTTTTATCGTTTCTATCCCGTCCATTTCAGGCATGTTCAGGTCTGAAATGATCAGATCGAACTTTTGGGTTTTCGACATTTCGAGCGCTTTTACTCCGCTTTCAGCCTGAAATGTATTCTCAAATCCTTCCGATTTTAACAGATCGAAATAGGTCTCTCTCAGATCATCATCATCATCGATTATAATTACATTTTTTTGGTAGATATCCTGAGCCATATCGCTTCCCTGAAGTTAAATTATACTTGCCGTTTTATCTTATACCTTCCCTGTTCATCAAGTCCATCAATATACTTATCTCGGTGTTGCATGCGTGGATTGCAGTTTCTTTCGTTATCATTCCCTCTTTTGTAAGCTGAACGAGGTGCTGGTTGAATGTCATCATACCGTATTTCTGGCTGACCTGGATCATACTGTCAAGCTGGTGAACCTTGTTCTCCCTGATAAGCGAGTTGATCGCCGGGGTACCGACCATAATCTCGCATCCGAGAACCCTGCCGCCGCCTATCTTGGGAAGGAGTTTCTGAGTTATAACTCCCTGCAGCATCATGCCAAGCTGTGTTCTTACCTGTTCCTGAGCGTTTTCGGGGAATGAGTCGATTATCCTTCCGATCGTCTGTGAACATGAATTTGTGTGAAGCGTGGTCATGACAAGGTGACCTGTCTCGGCCGCTCTTAAAGCAAGCTCTATGGTCTCCCTGTCCCTCATCTCACCGACAAGTATTACATCGGGGTCCTGCCTCAGTGCTGCTCTCAACGCGTCATTGAACGACCTGAAGTCAGTTCCGAGCTCTCTCTGGTTCACGATCGCTCTTTTAGATCTGTGAAGGAACTCGATAGGGTCTTCAATTGTCAGGATATGGAGAGGATATTCGCTGTTTATCTTATCGATCATTGTTGCAAGTGTTGTTGATTTTCCCGATCCTGTAGGTCCGGTCACAAGAATGATCCCGTTCGGTTTGTCGCAGAAGGTTGATGCTATCGAAGGTATTCCGGCCTCATCAAAGCTTCTGATCTCGTTCGGTATAGCCCTGAAAGCTATCGAGATCGCCTCTCTCTGACTATAAACATTCACCCTGAACCTTCCGAGTCCTTTGATTCCCGTAGAAAGGTCAACCTGAAGTTTTTTCTCGAATTCATTCTTCTGGTATTCGTTGAGAACGCTGTATGCTATCTCTTTTGTTTCTTTAGGCATTAAGGCCGGATGATTTAATCTTACAAGTTCACCGTCAAGTCTGATAACGGGAGGACTTCCTGCGCAAACATGAAGGTCTGATCCGCCTTCCTGAACGCATGTTTCAAGTAACTGAACTATATCTGCCATGTGTTCTCCAATTTTTAAAAAATATTTCCGATAAAAAATAAAGGTTATTCAGTCTAAAGTCAAGTAAATAAAACATCCTGTTTTCGTCTCACAATTTTAAAGAAAGTGTAAAAGCAGTTATCATTTTGGAAAGTTCGACATTGCTTTTGTCTAAAAGTCTTGAAAGTTTGAGGCCGATATTCTTGAGAAGGATCACACCTATATCAAGTTTTTCCGATATAATGTTCTCAAAATCCTTATCCGAGAGCTCTGCGACTTCCACATCTGTAACGGCGAATACGCTTGCTGTTCTTTTAAGGCCCGGATCGAACACGCTCATTTCTCCAAAATAAAAATTATCGCTGTCTTTGATCCTGATAACTTTTTTATCATCCGGGCTGGATTCGTAACCTTCAACGATAGGCATTAACTCTTTCTCGATCGAAATCTCGCCTTTCAAGAGAATATACATGGAATTGCCGAAAGAATTTTCTCTTATGATAGCTTCCCCTGAACTGAATTTTTTCGTAACGGTTCTCGAAACTATAAATTCTATCTGTTCGTGCGAAAGATTTTTAAAAAGTGAGTTTTCTTTTATGCTGCTCATATTCCTCCCGCTTTGTAAAGCATCATCATTTCTTCCTTTTCCTTATTACAACAGCTATCTCGAAACTGTTTATGACATAATCGTTTTTGGGATTGAGGATGATCTTTTTTTTGTCAAGATCCTTAATAAGCCTTCCCGCTTCTTCAAATTTTCTTTTTATGAAAGAATCTATTGAGCTTGTATCCTTTGAGTCAATATTCTTCATTTCGAGAACATCCTGAAACTGAACAAGACCCAGAAGGATCGAATTGTGATTCTCTCTAAAATATTCCGAAAGCTCTCTGAATGTTTTTCCCGCAAAATCTTTTGGTATTTCAGAAGACTCAATAGTATCTTCCTGATTGAAAGACATCAGGTTTAGCATCACATCGCTAATTCCAGGATTGGCAACATCAGAAGCAAGAAAGAAAGGCGCAGTGTTATCCGCTATGAAATAATTATCGGCTTTGGCTCTGATTATATAAGGCACAGTTTCATTCCTGAGAAGCTGGACATGGACTTTGATCTTGTCCGAAACTGATTTAACAGTCATGGTACAGAAAACGGTTTTCTCGTCCGCCCCCTGAGACGAAGCCATTGAATTGTCTGGAAC
Organism: Candidatus Delongbacteria bacterium; assembly: GCA_016938535.1. The sequence goes on along the minus strand of JAFGUL010000171.1, from coordinate 3,033 downwards.
AATTATTACCCCTCTTGAATGCTCAACATTAGCTTTGTTGAGAATGTTCACATCCGTAAAATCGCCTTTGACGAATTTCAAATTCGCTTCTGAATATTTTTCGATTATCGAACCTATCTGAGCCGGATCGGAGTCGTTTACTAGAACAATGTCCCTTATGCCTGTCGCTATGAGAGAGTTTATTATTGATTCGACTTTCCAGTTCCATCCGCACAGAACGACAAAATTTTTTCCTTTGATCTTACTCACCCCCTGGCCTTCTTTTAATTTTTTTGATATTATGATTGACGACATAGTTGCAGTAAAGGACGAGATCAGTATCATTCCCGAAAATATAAGGAAAATAGACACGAGCCTGCCGGGTACAGTTTTCGGAGTTATGTCGCCGTATCCTACAGTACTTACAGTAACGACCGAGAAGTAAACTGCCTCGAAAAGTGATTTTATATCCTGCTCGAAATTTCTGTAGAGAAGACCTGCGAGTAAAAGAACCCAGAAAAGAAGCGTCGCTATCTTGACAATGTCCTTCTTCCAGATACCATACAGTATTTTTTTTATCTTTCCGGTCACAGCACTCTTCTCAATTTACTGTAAAATAAGCGATTTTATTAGCTAAAGCAAAATATTTATGCAATAAAAAAGGGGGCAAGATCTTCGTGCCCCCTCTGAATAGGTGATAATAAGCGGTTATTTCTTAGCTTTCTTTGGAGCTGCCTTTTTAGCGCCGAGTTTATGTTTTTTTATAAAATCGTCAACGATCTCGGTAAGATTAGGCATTCCGATCTCCTGAAGATCATATCCTATCCTTGTGTTCGGCTTCTTGATCTTTACGATCCTGTTAAGATCGATAGGAGTTCCGATCACAACGGCGTCGCAGTCAACTGCATTGATAGTTTTTTCAAGGTCTTTGATCTGCTGCTTTCCGTAACCCATTGCAGGAAGAAGAGCGCCTATGTTAGGATATATCTTAAATGTTTCTGCAAGTTTTCCTACTGCGTAAGGTCTCGGGTCGATGATCTCTTTTGCACCGCATTTCATTGCAGCTACCGTTCCCGCTCCGATCTTCATTTCGCCGTGAGTAAGAGTAGGTCCGTCCTCGACAACAAGAACTCTTTTGCCCTTGATGATAGAAGGATTTTCGATAGTTACAGGAGAAGCGGCATCGACAACTATCGCTTCCGGATTAACTTTTGCGATATTTTCTCTTAGCTGCTGGATCTGTTCAGGACCTGCAGTATCCATTTTGTTGATCACGACTACATCGGCTTTTCTCAAAGAAACTTCACCTGGATAGTATGTAAGCTCTGCACCGACTCTGTGAGGGTCAGCTACAGTTATACTTAAGTCTGCATCGAAAAATTCAAAATCGTTATTTCCGCCGTCCCAAAGAATTACATCACATCCCGAAGGATCTTTTTCTGCTGCTCTCAGGATAGCTTCGTAGTCAACACCTGCATAAATTACATTGCCGCGCACAACATGAGGTTCGTACTCTTCCATTTCCTCGATAGTGCATTTATGCTTCTCAAGGTCCGAAACTTTTGCGAATCTCTGAACTTTCTGAGCTGCAAGGTCGCCGTAAGGCATAGGATGTCTGGCAGCAACGACTTTTAAGCCTTTTGCCATAAGAAGCTCGATGACTTTTCTTGAAGTCTGGCTTTTTCCGCATCCGGTTCTTGTTGCGCAAACAGAAATTACGGGTTTTGTGCTTTTTAGTGCAGTGTATTTAGGTCCCATGAGTTTAAAGTCTGCACCTGCGGCGTTCACAATAGCGCTTACGGACATAACTTTCTGATAGGTTACATCACTGTAAGAGAAAACGCACTCGTCAACATCGTATTTTTTGATCAGGTCAACAAGTTTTTCTTCAGCTTCGATCGGAATTCCTTTCGGATAAAGTTTTCCTGCAAGTTCTTTCGGATATTTTCTTCCGTCAATATCCGGGATCTGAGCGGCTGTAAAGGCTACAACTTCGTAGTCTTTGTTGTCCCTGTAGAAGGTGTTGAAATTGTGGAAATCTCTACCGGCCGCGCCGATGATGATCACTTTTCTTTTTGCCATTCCATTCTCCGTTTTGTTTACATCTTTCATTTATTATTGAATTTGGTTTTATTTCAATCGGCTTTTTAAAGCGAACAAAATATAAGGGTTTAAATTTTAAAAGCAAGAAAATTTTTTAAGGCTGAAAATCATCAATATTGACATTAAGTGAACTAATTCATAAATTACAGGATTAATCTTAAAAATTGGAATAAGGCTGAGATGAAAGTATTTGCAATAATAACTGCGGGCGGATCCGGCACAAGAATGAAGGCTGGAGTGAGAAAACAGTACATTGAGATCAAGAACAGACCGATCCTCGCACATACTCTAAACAAATTCTGCGTAACTTCAGAAATTGACAGCATAATACTCACCGTTCCTCAAGAAGATATTGAAACAGTGAAAAAAAGCATTGTTGATAAATACGAATTGTCAAAAATCATAACAATTCTGCCCGGAGGGGAACAGAGACAGGATTCTGTTTTCAATGCTCTAAAGAATATGAACGCTGAAGGTGATGATATTGTACTGATCCATGACGGCGTCAGGCCTTTTATTTCTCACGAGATCATAGTGAACTGTATAAGATCTTTAGAGGATTCTGACGGTTCGGTCGTCGGCATAAGGCCTTTTGATACGATTAAAACTGTTTCAGCCGGTTCGATCAAGAACACGCTCAACAGAGAAGAACTGATCTCAGTTCAGACCCCGCAGACTTTCAGGTACGGTACGATAGTTAAATGTCACGAACTTGCGGCATCGGAAGGTTTTTATGCGACAGATGATTCTGCTCTGGTCGAGAGATACGGTGAGCGGGTCTTAGGGAAAGAACCGTCAATCAAAATAGTCGAAGGTAATTCATTCAATATAAAGATAACTGATCAGAACGACCTGATACTTGCTTCCGCACTGCTTGAACAGTTAACGGTATAAATTGATCACAGCATCTTTCCACTGACCGTAGGTCTTGAACATGTTCAGGTTTTTTAT
>JAFGUL010000170.1 GCA_016938535.1 Candidatus Delongbacteria bacterium | reverse complement strand
GTTCGAGGAGAGGTTATTGAGAGCTCTGAGGTTGGAGATGGTCGTTCCGTGATTTCTTGCTATAGTGGAAAGGTTGTCGCCCCGTCTTACGGTATAATAGACATAGTGATGTGTTGTTTTTTTCAGAAGATCGGCTTCAGCTTTAGCAAGAAGTATCCTGTCGGGTTCGCTGAGTGAAGGTATAAGCAGTTTATACTCTCCCGGCGGTAAGATCACTTTGTTCAGCGGCGTGTATTTCGACCTTTTGATCTTACTTACCCTTATCCAGGGGTTGATCTCGCATAATTCGGCTATTGTGGTCCCGTTAGCTTTAGCCCAGTCCTTGAGTTCATGATGTCCTTTGGTTACAAGTTCAGCTTCCTTATACTCCTCTTCGAACGGTTTTAACATTTCGAACTCTTTTCCGAAGATCTTCTTCTGATTCTCAAATATGATCTTTATAGCTATAGATCTGTAAACATAAAGGTCGGTTTCTTCTGATCTCATGATCATCTTGGAAAATTCTGCCGCACCCTGACCTTTTGCGTCCCTTAAGATCGTTCCTATTCCGGCATTATAGGCGCATACTGCGAGAAGCCAGTCGTCAATTCCTTCATTCAATAAAGTTCTGTAATTATCCTTTAAAAGTCTCGCTGCGGCTTCAGTGGATTTATGTATATGTCTTCTCTCGTCTATATAGTCATTTATTGAAAGTCCGTAACCTTTTGCAGTCTGCCTCATGAACTGCCATATCCCTGCTGCACCTGCATGAGATGTCGCGTTCGGATTGAGAGTACTTTCCGCTATTGAAAGGTATTTTATATCGTCATGAATACCGTTTTCTTTGAGCACTTTTTCGATGTAGGGAAAATATCTTCCGCTCAGAGGTATGTATCTGTGTGCGGCGCGAAGCTCGTTTTTGAAAATTTTCTCGAATCTTGACGCGAGCCTTCCGTCCTTCAGATCAATGTCGTGTCCTGCGAAACTGTACTTGTCGGGGATTTCAAAATCTCTGTCAATGAAGGGTATTGATTCATACATTTTAAGTTCGGTCTCGAGGGAATCTATGACTGAATAGAGGTAGTTTTGGGCAACGAACAGGCTGTCAACGAGAAAGTAAAGCGAATCAAGCTCTGATGAGGAATTTGGAGAAATGACGCCGGTTTCGATTATAACAGGTTCGTTGTCAGGTATCGGTTCGTCTTTTTTAATTGAGCGGGAGGCGCAACCGGTAAATATTATTACGCAGATCATGAAAGTTAAAAATCGGGTCATACGGCCTCCTTTCGTTCAGACCGCAATATAGCTAATTACAAGTCCGATGTCAAATTTATTTGCGCATAAATTATTTTATTGACATTTGTCATATTCAGGCATATATTAGGTTCAAGAAAAGTAAAAACAACTAAATATTTGAAGTCGGAGAGAAAAATGCGTAAGTCTATTAATGAAAAGCTGCACATTGTAAAGCACTCAACAAGTCCGAAAAAGATCAAAAAACTCTCAATTCAGCATGGGATAACTACAAAGACCATCAGAAGCTGGATCAGGCAGGCGGAGGAAGGTAAACTCAATCCCCCCGTAACTAAGAACGGGCAGGTTTCAGTTCCTGTTGAAGCGTGCGGTAGAAAAGTTCTTAAAAGCCTGGTATTCAAAAAGGAAAGTATCGAATATCCGTTCAAGGAAACTAACAGAGGAGAGATTTCCAGGTATCTTTTTACAGATCAGGATACCGGTTTAGAATTCTGTGCTTATTCAACAGATAGATCCGGTGACTGTCTGAAGAAATTCATCGTTAAAATTACCGAAGAAATTACTCTCGCGCGAAAAACTGTACGGAGATTTATAACCGACAGTGTATCAGGTACGGAAGAAATAAGAAAACTGCTTGCGGGTTATGGAATTGAACTTGATATCAGAAAACTGAATGAGATCAAAAAACACCTTAGATTTTCTCTTAAGAAGCACAATTACATCAAGGAAAGGGAAAAATACGAAAATGATGGTGATTTTCTGTTCGATTCTCTTGCCACAGTCAGCAGAAATAATGAAATGATCTTTGAGCAGCGAAAATTCAGGAACAAAGCTTTACCGGAATGTGTGAAAAAAATAAACATAATGCTCCATTCAGAAATATTTAAAGGCGAACAGGTAGATCTAAATGAGCCGCAATTTATTTCAAAAATTCAAAAACAATTCGACAGGGCAATAGAATTCCATAAAGTTTACGATGCTGCAAATGCGGACCCGATATATGAAAAAATATACTACATTCTTAAAAAATCAGGAATAGCTGACGAAATTTTAGTAAAAACCCTGATCCAGAGGGCAAAGCTTGCGGCAATGAAAAAAGATTACACCGAATCTTTTAAAATTATAAGCAGTGCTCTGCGATATCTGAAAAGCAGCCGTCTTCCGAATGCAAATCAAATTGAGCACACCGTTTATGTGTTGTCCTGTGACATATACAGAGTAAGGAAAGATAAAAATAAGTGCCTGCATTATCTTAGAAAAGCGGAAAAGCTTCTTGAAGATATCAGCGATGTTCCGACTTCAGTAATGGCATTTCTTAATTTTGGAAGAGTTTATTCAAATTTCGATGATTCAAAAAAGACAAAATATTACTATGACCTTTCAAAATCGCTCGCTCATTCGAACGGTCTCAAACAGTATTATACGATCATAGAGGAATCGCTTGCAAGTCTCTATTCAACTACGGGCAGGTATGACGAGGCGAAAAAAGTTTTTGAAAAAATGATAGAAGAGGATCATTATTCTGATGCCCCCTTTTTTAGAGCCCTGCTATTCGCAAAAACAGCTGATATTTATCATCACACAGGTGATCTTTCTAAAAGCATCGAATTTTACGACAGAGCGATCGAGATGATTAATAAGCATAAAGGTTTAAGGTCATTCACGGAGATACTGCTGATATCGGTCAACAATAAATCTTTTACGCTGATAAAAATGAACAGGTTTAAAGAGGCGAGAGAAATAATTGAAAGTAACCTGGAAACTGCAAAAGCAGAAAACTTTCCTGAACTTGTATTTTCAATTATTATAAATTTAATAATCTGCGATATTGAGCTTAAGGATATTAAAACTGCAGTAAAAAATCTGAATCTTCTCGGAGAACTTCTAAAGAACAGTAAAAAACCTGAGTATGAGTATAAATATCTTCTCGGGAAGGGGGAGGTCGAGTTGATGAACGGCAGGCATGAAAAAGCATACGAGTATTTTGAAAGAGCTCTTGAAGTTACCGGGAGCGTATTGAACACCAAGACGCCTTATTATGATGCATCGCTAAAATTCATCGGGCTTATGACAGACATGAAAGAATTCGATAAAGCTGAAGAATTGGCTAAAGGGATCAGAAAAAAAGCCATGAAAGAAAAATTCGACAGTTATATTTTCAAAGCTGAGTTATATATTAATAAGATCGGGTATTATAAGAGAGGAAACAAATCAGGATACTTAAAACATCTGAATTCTGTCTTAACCGAAAAAAATCACAGTGAAGAGTCCGTATTTTATGTCAGTAAAGAACTCAAAACGGTCAGGGATAGTATTTAAGATCACCTTCAGATCTGTATTTTTATAGCTAAATCGGGAACAAATACAAAAAAATCAGTTTGGGCTTGAAACGACAGCGGTTTATTGCTTAAATTTAACACAGCGAAAAAAATGTGTAATATGTACGGAGTAACGATTTGAAGAAGTTCTATGTCCTGATTTTTACGATGATACTTGCGGTTACGATGGCAGTGACAAATCCGTGCAGAACCAGCTTTGAAAAATATTTCGCGGTCTGTCATTCAAGAGAATCTGAGGGACTCCTTAGAGCCGTAGAGGCCAATATTTTCGTAAATAATGCTTTAAAGAAGTGCCGTTATGATGATTATTTCCTTATAACGCTTGTAAAAGTCCCTGTTGAGAACGGCGAATTGACATATATCGGAGCTTTCAACAAATGGATCGAAGCTCCCTTTAAATAATTACCTCCTCCGCGCAACTCCCCACTCCCAAAGAGAAAAAGACGGAAAACCTTCCGGCTTTTTCTCTTGCGCCAAACCCGTCTTGACAAACAGAAATTAATTCCTTATATTTGGCGTTCTGAAATAATGCCGGCTCGGTTGTGATAGTAAGATCCTGCTGGGCGGTGATTAAAAAAAAGGAGAAAAGAATGATTTCCCAGGAAGAAAAACAGGAGATTATCAAGAAGTACGGAGATAATCCCAACGATTCAGGTAAGGCTGAAGTACAGATCGTTATAATGTCAACGAGAGTAAAGAACCTTACACAGCACCTCATCGCAAATAAAAAAGACAGTCACTCAAGAAGAGGAATGAGACTTCTTCTCGGTAAGAGAAGCAAGATGCTCAAGTATCTTAAAAAGAAAGACATCGAAAGATTCAGAACGCTGATCAAAGATCTCGGACTCAAGGACAGATACTAGTCTTAAAAGATTTCCTAATAAGCCCCTCATTCAGGGGCTTTATTTTTTGCCCAGAACTCAATAACCTGTTTTGCTGTCAGGGCGGCTAGTGCTCCGCTGAGCCCGTGTTCCTCGAATACGGTAACTGCGATTTCCGGATCCTGATAAGGTGCGTAAGCATTAAACCAGGCATGATCTTCTCCATGGGGATTTTCAGCCGTTCCTGTTTTTCCGGCAAAGGTAATTATATCGCTTTTAGCGCGGTAAGCCGTTCCTCCCTGTGTGTTTACAACATGGTACATCGCCTGCTTAACAGTACTTAATATAACCGGGTCAATTTCTACAGTATCAGGTTCAGACTTCTGAAAATATTCAAACTCATTGCCGTATCCGAATTTTAATAGAAGATGCGGGGTATATTTTCTTCCGCCGTTAGCTATTACTGATGTAAAATCCGATATCTGTAAGGGTGTTACGAGAAACTCTCCCTGACCTATCATGAGGTTTGCGTAGCGGCCCGTCAGATCGCCTTTGATCCTGTTCCTGTAATAATCGTAATCGGGAACAAGACCTGCTCTCTCATATTTTAGATCTATGCCTGTTTTTCTTCCGAATCCGAAACTCTCCATTGTATCTTTCCACTTATTGACATCAACTGAAAGAGCAATATCGTAAAAATAAGTGTCGCATGACATCATTAAAGCCTGTAGCATGTTAACATTTCCGTGCCCCGAATGAAGCCAGCACCTTATAAATCTGTTCCCGATCTGCATTCCTCCCGGGCAGTGTACGATGTCATCAATATATTTTAAATTCTGTTCGGCTGCGGCTATAACAGTTCCCATTTTAATAACGGATCCGGGAGGATAGAGGCCCATGATGGCTTTGTTATACAGCGGCTTCCCCGGGTCCTCTGACCATTTCTTCCATTCAGCGCGGGACAATTTGCCGCTGAACAGATCGAGAGGGTAATCGGGTTTGCTGGCAAGGGCGAGGATCTCTCCGTTTGAGCAGTCCTGGACGACGACAGCAGCTGATTTGTCAGAGATGAGATCTTCGATAAAAAGCTGAAGGTCCAGATCGATCGTCAGGTATATATCTTTTCCCTTTTCTGCTTCTTTCCATTCGTCAGGTTTATAATCGGAAACCCTGTTCCCTTTTACATCCCTTATTTCCTTTTTGTAACCTTTCGATCCTCTTAAAATATCGTCATAGATATACTCTACACCTTCTTTTCCGATGAGATCACCGTATTCGATATCGTCTTTAAGCTCTTCCGGTTCACGCGCTTCTCCGAGATACCCGATAATATGAGGCGCGGTCTCAAGCTCGAATTTTCTTGTCCACTCTTTTCTGACTGAAACTCCTGCAAGCTGCTTTCCTTTTTCTTCGATCGAAGAATACAGAGAAAAGTCAATATCCCTCATGAGCCTGAAGTATCTGTCACTGTAAACGCCGGGTGAAGTTATCTCTCTGATAAGCGAATCTTTTTCGATTTTCAGTTTTTCAGAGATGAACTCTACAGAATATTCGCTTCTGAGAAAATTCACAGGCACAACATAAAGGTTATAAGCATACTGATTGTCGATTATGAGCTTCCCGTTCCTGTCCAGTATTCTGCCTCTCGAAGGTTCAATTACAGTTGTTCTTACCATATTCAGCTCGGATCTCTTCTTTACCGATCCGTCAAAGAACTGAAGGTAAATTACACGGATTATTATAAGTGCTGAAAATACGAGCGAAAGTTTAAAGAAAACTCTGATCCTTGAATAATCCATAATTATTTAGTCGGTTTGAGAGTTTGAAGTGCAGCTGCTATGATCAGGGTGTATAAAGCTGACGGGAGCGCGATATGGAACATGTTTTTCAAAAAAGGCATTCCCGAGAGAGTGACCGAGTATATGAGAACGGAACAGAAGAGGACGGCTGAAAGATATACCAGACTTCTTTTGTAAGGTGCGAGATAAACAGATCTTCTTTTATGCGCCGAGACCGCAAAACATGCGACAGAGTATGCCAGTGATGATATCCCGATAACATCTCCGATCAGGATGTCTGTTGCCATTCCTGCAAAGAATGCCCATAAAACACTGATGTGAGGTTTGGGTTCATGCATGGCTTTTCTTATCAGTAGTATTAGAACAATATCCGGTTTTATACCGAAAACGGAATAAATGTCGGAAAATCTTATCCCGATCAAAATGACCGATAAAAGCAAAAGAGCATATTTAATATTATTCTTCAGCATTCTTTCCTGAAATCTTTAATATCAGAACATCCTCGATAAGATCGGGATCCTGAGTAAATTCGACATGGATTATCTTGTTGATTGTGGCTGACGAATCAGAAACGAAGACAGTTTTTGCTAAAAGAAGTCCTGCAGGGAAGATCTCGCTGAAATCAGCCGTATAAATATTTTCACCCTCTTCAACCTGAGCGGTTTTTGTTATCTCTTCGATATTCGCATTTTTCTGATCTGAGGGTATGAGAATTCCGTGCGCCCTGCTGTTTTCTGTTCTTACAGCGATTTTATTTGAAGGGTCACTTACAAGTCTTACCTTAGAAACCTTTTCGCCGGCCTCGATTATATATCCTGCTACACCGTATTTTGTTACAACTGCATCTCCATTTTCTGCCCCGTATTCAGTTCCTGAACTGATCAGGATCGTATGAGTGTATGAACCTGCTGATTTACCTATCCTTTTTGCGTAAATAAAGTGAACTGAATCAGGAAGTTCTATTGAAAGTATTTCCTTCAGCCGTTTGTTTTCTTCAATAGCAGAAATATAACTATTTCTTTCATGTTCAAGTAAAGCAAGCTCGGTTTTCAGTTCCTTAAGTTCATTTTCGAGAGCATGTTTTTCCCTGAAAGAAAAATAATCATAATTCAGAAGGCTGTAGGCGTCAAGTCCCGCTTTTGACAAAGTATCATTAAACGATGAATCGTTGAAAGCGATAAAAAAAACTGAAACCGCAACAGCGGAGATCAGGTAAATCCATTCTTTGAGAACAGGCGTCATTCGTTAAGAAGTACTTTGTAATATTTGTTCATATCCTCAAGTACCTTTCCGGTTCCTCTCACAACGCATGACAGAGGATTTTCGGCAAGTATGACTGGCAGGTCTGTCTCTTCCTGCAGCCTGACATCGAGACCCTTCAGAAGCGCACCGCCTCCTGTTATAACGATCCCTCTGTCCCTGATATCCGAAGAAAGTTCTCCGGGAGTTTTCTCCAGAGCACTTTTAACGGCCTGAACAATTGATGAAACTATAGGATCAAGGACAGCTCTTATCTCTTCAGATGTTACCAGAGTATCTTTAGGCAGTCCGGCGATCAGATCTCTGCCTTTTGCAGTTTCTGTAATCTCTTTTTCGAGTTTGTGTGCTGAACCGATCTCGATCTTCAGTCTTTCGGCAGTTCTTTCGCCTATCAGAAGTTTATGTTCGCTTCTCATATAATCAATTATCGCGGAATTCATTTTATTTCCCGCCGTCCTTATAGAATTCTCAGAAACTATACCGCTTAGCGAAATAACAGCTATTTCAGTTGTTCCGCCTCCGATATCCACTATCATCGAGCCTTCAGGCTGATCTACGGGAAGTCCTACTCCGAGAGCCGCCGCCATAGGTTCGGATATCAGAAAAACCTCTCTCGCGCCTGCATTCTCCGCGGCACTCCTTATTATTCTTTTTTCCGATTTGGTGACCCCGGACGGAACGCAGACTATCATTCTCGGTCTGCCTGAAAAAGCGCCGGTCTTAACCTTTTTAATGAACTGCCTTATCATTTCTTCTGCAACTTCATCGTCGTCTATTACACCGTCTCTCATCGGCCTGATAGTTCTTATGTTACCCGGAGTTTTACCTTCCATGCTGCGGGCCTCATAGCCGATGGCTACAACTTTCTTCAGCCTTTCGTCCCAGGTAACCACTGAAGGTTCGTCAACAACGATCCCTCTTCCTTTCACATAGATAAGAGTATTGGCAGTCCCCAGATCAATTGCTATATCGTGCGAGAAGAAATTAAATATTGATAAAAAATCCATAGGTCACCTTCTTTATTAATGTCTGAAATGTCTGTTGCCCGCAAATGTCATAGCGATATCAAGCTCATCGCAGGCTTTAATTGAATCATCGTCGTTCTGAGAGCCCCCGGGCTGAATAATATATTTAATTCCGTATGAAGCAGCTGTTCTGACAGTATCGTCAAAAGGAAAGAACGCATCGCTTGCCATTACAGTATCTTCCGAGATCACTTTTTTGAAGTATTCGGGGAAAGGGATTTTTATTTCCAGTGTTCTATGTTCATACTCAAGATTCTCTTTCGCTTTGGTCACGGCGAGTTTTCTTAGTGAGTCCACTCTGTTCGGCTGACCCGCTCCCATTCCGAGAACCTGAAATCCGCTTTCTGTTCTTCTGCACAGAACTATTGCATTGGATTTTGTATGTTTACATGCCTTATAGGAAAATTCCGCGAGTTTTTTCATCTCATCAGTGAACTGCTTTTTTGTAACAGTCTCGAATTTTGAAAACAGCTCATCGTCAGTGGTCTGATAAAGATATCCGCCGTCGATCCTTTTAAGATTGAAGTCCTTTGCTTTTTTTGAGCCCTCAATATCGATTTTGAGTACTCTGACATTTTCAAAATTCTTCATTCGGGTAATATATTCAAGAGCTTCTTCAGAATAGGACGGAGCGATTATGACCTCTATGAATTTTCTCTTGATCTCAGAAGATACAAGCTTGTCGTTCTCAACTGTGAATGAAAGGTGTTTTACTTCATCACCTCTGAAGAATCTTAGCGCTCTCATATCGAACTCTGTATTGAAGGCAACTACCGAACCCATGGCTGATATCGGGTCAGAGAACCAAGCTTTTTCTATTGCCTCTCTCGCATCTTTTCCCGTAGCTGCTCCGCAGGGGTTCATGTGTTTGATCACAACGGCAGCCGGTTCTTCGAACTCAAGCACTGTATCCAGCGCAGCCTGAGCATCCATATAATTATTGTAGGACATTTCTTTGCCGTTTATCATTTCAGCGTTCGCGAGGGTTCCTGCCGGCTTTCCGTCCGAAAAAAGCATTCCTTTCTGGTGAGAGTTCTCACCGTACCTGAGCACTTTACCGTGCTCGAGAACAATGGTCTTTTTCAGGTTTCCGGCGAGAGTGTTTTCGAGATATTCCGAGATAGCGGCATCATATTTTGATGTTTTTGCGAAAACCTTACGGGCAAGTTCCTGTCTGAACTCGAGTGAAATACCACCGTGTTCTTCGTATTCCGCTATAAATCTGTCATAATCTGAAGGATCGGTGATCACAGTAACGAATTTATAGTTTTTCGCAGCGCTTCTGAGCATGGTCGGCCCGCCGATATCGATATTCTCGATAGCTTCATTCAGTTCCACATCCGGTTTTGAAACGGTCTGCTCGAAAGGGTACAGGTTCACTGCTATAAGGTCGATCATTTCGACCCCGTTCTTTTCCGCCTGAGTCATGTGATCTTCATTATCTCTGACAGCCAGGATCCCGCCGTGTACTTTAGGGTTCAGTGTCTTTATCCTTCCGTCCATCATCTCGGGAAATCCGGTAAGCTCAGTAACCTCTTTTACATTGATACCGCTTTCTTTCAGAAGTCTGAAGGTTCCGCCTGTTGAGAATATTTCAACACCTTTATCTTCCAGATATTTCGCGAACTGTTCTGCTCCGGACTTGTCCGAAAGCGATATTATTGCTCTTTTAATCTCTCTTTTACCCATAATTCTTATCTTTCTTCCATTATTTTTATTGCTTCTGTATAAATTTCATGCTCGATCTTTAATACTTTTTTCTGAAGTGATTCAGGAGTTTCATTTTTCTCGAGCCCGATCTTTCTCTGAACAAGGATCTCACCGTTATCGTATTTTTCATCAACAAAATGAACGGTAGGTCCTGAAAATCTTTCTCCTGCTTCGATCACTGCTTTATGAACAGTCATTCCATGCATTCCTTTACCGCCGAATTTAGGCAGGAGGGCAGGATGAATATTCAATATCTTTCCTTTGAATTTTTTTACTATCTCATCGGGAAGTTTTTTCAAAAATCCGGCAAGAATGATCAGGTCTATGCAGTGTTTATCAAGGAGATCGAGCTGTTTTTTTATGAATTCGCTTCTCGGCTGACCTTCTCTTGAGATCACCGCGGTCTCTATTCCGAGGGATGAGGGATACTCCAGCCCCGAAGCTTCTCTGTTCGCAATGACAAGATGCACTTTTGAATTAATGACACCCTTGAGGCTGCTATCAATGACGGCCTTTAAATTGCTCCCCGATCCGGAAATATATGCGGCGATCCTGTAGCTCTTCATCAGATCCTTGTCAGTTCTTTGTAATTGTTCAGAAAATCGGGTTCTATCTCTCTGATCATAAGAGAAAGACCCGTATTTTCAGACTTTGCCTTTTTTATGAACACTTCCGCATTAACTTTTCTGCCGAAATCCCTGTTAGAGTCCAGTACAAGCAGATGCCCCATGATAATATTTCCCGCCATCTCGACAAGTCTTCTTGCATGAAAATCAAGAAATTCCTGATCAGAATGTTTTTCTACTGTTTCTATTGTCTTAATATAATTTCTTTTCATAGCTTCAAGGTCTTTGCGCAAAGACTCCAGATCGTAAGATACTTTTTGGGATGAGTACTCTTCGATCATCTCGGTGAAAAGGCCGCTGGTCACACCTTTTATGGCGGCAATAACCTGAAGCTGGGTTGTTCCTTCGTAGATAGAAGTGATCCTGGCATCGCGATACATTCTCTCAACCGGAAAATCTTTGGTGAAACCGGTTCCGCCGTGGATCTGGATCGCATCATAAGCTATCCTGTTGCATGCCTCAGACGAAAGTCCCTTGATCAGCGGAGTGAAAAAATCGGCCCTTCTCTTGTATTTCTTCAATTCTGCTTTTTCATCTGCGGTAAGCTCCCTTTCGTGCTCGATCTCTTCAAGAGCTTTATAAATGTCAACGAATCTTGAGGTTTCGTAATAGAGGCTTCTTAATGCAGCGATCTTTACCTTCATATCAGTAAGAATTTCATAAACCGGAGCGAACTGATTAATGATCTTTCCGAACTGAGCCCTTTCCTCTGCGTACTTGATAGCTTCTCTGTAGGCTGCTTCAGCAAGGCCGATCGCCTGACCGCTTACACCCAGTCTTGCGCCGTTCATCAGAGACATTACATATTTTATAAGCCCGAATTTTCTTTTACCGATAAGGATGGCCGGCGAATTCTTGAAAACCATTTCGCAGGTGGGCGATCCGTGAATTCCCATTTTGTCCTCAATTCTCCTGATCTGACAGGTATCGTCCCTTTCGTACAGCAGCATCGAAAGCCCTCTGCCGTCCTTAGTGCCTTCCTCTGTCCTTGCGAGAACGAGCGAGAGCTCGGCATTGCCGTTCGTAATGAACCTTTTTACGCCGTTGAGCCTCCATAATCCCGTACTTTCTTCAAAGTGAGCCTTGAGCTGAACAGCCTGGAGGTCACTTCCGGCGTCCGGCTCGGTGAGGATCATCGCGCCGGTGGCTTCACCGGATGCGAAACGGGGTATGTATTTAGCCTTCGTCTCTTCATCCGCGAACTCTTTAACCGTTTCGCCGATATCCTGAAGCCCGAAAAGGTTCATCAGACTTGCGTCGCCTCTTGAAACCATCTCGATCATCATGCTGTAAACGGTTACGGGGAAGTTGAGTCCGCCGTATTTTCTCGGCTGCGTTACTCCCATCAGCCTAGCCTGTTTAAGCGCTTTGAGATTTTCAACGGTCCCACGGGCATAATGAACTCTGTTGTTCACAAGAGTTGCGCCTTCGGCATCAACGCTTTCGGCATTCGGAGCAATTATATCTCCGGCGATCCCGCCAACGATCTCGAGCACGCTGTTATAGCTGTCAACCGCATCTTCAAAATGGCACGGTCTGTACTCGTTAGGTTCGATATTGTCTTTGCCGAAGTGTTCTTTTTCACAAATCTTATAATCTCTCTCTCTCAGCTGAACGATCCTTTTCATGAAAGGGTGCCCGAGGTGGAATTTTAAGTCATCGTTGTCTCTGTAAAAATTCGTCATTTCGATTGCTCCTTATAATGCTTGATCATTTTCGGTATGATTGAATGAAGGTCTCCGATAATGGCGACGTCAGCTATTGAATTTATAGGCGCTTCGGGATCGGTATTTATAGAAATGATCTGTGCTGAAGAATCCATCCCTGCCCTGTGCTGGATCGCTCCTGAAATACCGCAGGCTATGTAGAGCTTAGGTCTAACAGTTACTCCGGTCTGACCGACCTGCCTTGCATGATCTGCAAAACCTGCATCGACCGCAGCCCTTGACGCACCGACCTCACCGCCCACGACCTTTGCCAGTTCATCGAGCAGTCTGAAGCCTTCTTTTGAACCCACACCGAATCCGCCGGCAACTATGATCTGTGCAGCACCGAGGTTGATCTTTCTCGGCTCAATATGCCTTTCAATTATCTTAACCGCATAATCAACGCTGTCGAGTATTGGAGCCGGTTCCAGTTTGTTTATTTTTGCCTTGATATCTTTACCTGCGGTC
>JAFGUL010000169.1 GCA_016938535.1 Candidatus Delongbacteria bacterium | reverse complement strand
TTCAGGTCGTATATAAACTGCTCTTCCTTTAGTGCGAGTGTTATCGTTCTTAAAGCTTTAAGGTGCTGCTCAGGGTGTTTTTCGGGTGTAATTATCATAAAAACAATATCAACGGGATTTCCGTCAGGCGAGTTCCATTCTACCGGGGTTTCCAGCAGTCCGCAAATTACTTTAACCGACTCTATGACACCGGTCCTGCAGTGCGGAAATGCGATACTGTTACCGACACCTGTACTCGCGAGTTTTTCTCTTTCCATAATAGAATTAAATATGATCTCTTTATCGGATATCAATCCTGATGAAACAAATTTTTCCGTCAATACTTCGATCGCTTCGTTTTTTGATGATACTTGAATAGGGAATATTCTTTTATTTATCAGCCCGTCTAATGAGAAATCCACTTTAATTTCTTCAATATCGTGCCCGTAGTCTTCGTCAATGATCCCTTCTCTGACCGCCTTTGTCTCTCCGATAACCCAGTTTTTCCATTTTATCAGGGTTCGTTCAGACAGCCATGCACCTCCAAGTTCGAAGATCACAAGTGCAGGAATTACCGTATCGAATATCCTCTGACCGGCATCGTCTCTTAATATTGTCACAACAAGTATCGTCTCTACTGCGGCCATTCCGGCCTGTGGGAGCATAAGTCTGGGCAGGCATGCTGTGATCTTTTCATCCTGACCTGTTAATACACAGCCGTAATGATTACCTGCAAATTTTCCGATACTTCTCAATACTAAGTACCCGCCAACATATATAAGCGTGTCTGCTGAAAAACTCTCCAGATTTATATTTGAACCAATTATTGCAAAGAAGATCAGGTTGAAGATCGGCATCACATTTTCAACTTTCAAAGAGTCGAAAAGAGCATGAGAATGAAAGTTTGATATAAGAAATCCCGCTACAACTGCCGTTATAAGAAATGGAAGATTAAAGTGCATGGCAACGGCTATACCGAGAGCGACAATTCCGAGAATTATAAGCAGGATCTCTACTGAGGGAGTCGGATGTTCGGCCAACATTTTGGTCAAAAATGATCCTTCGATATCTATATTATCCTCATCGCCGTGTGGTAATTTCTTTTTTACTATTGTTTTGAGTATGAAAAATATCACTGATCCAATAAGCACTGCGAAAAACAG
>JAFGUL010000168.1 GCA_016938535.1 Candidatus Delongbacteria bacterium | reverse complement strand
CACTCCAAGATAGTTGATATATATCAGGCAAGATTTGCAAACCTGTCGCTGAACGAGAAATTCATATTCCTGTTCATAGCCGGGAAATTCGATGAGGGCGCTCACTATGCCAAAATAAAGACAATTTTCGATATTGAGGATCTTGAGGCTATCATGATCAAACTTCAGAGGATGAGCCTGATAGATTTCAGAATAAAACGCGGTGAAAAATACTATATCATCAAGAATGAGAACTTTACAAAAGTAATACGATCGGTCTCGAAAGAGGACCGCCAGAAATTTTATGACAAACTCACAGATTATTACGGAAGTAAGAAAAAACGAAGCCTGATAACTTATACCTACTGCCTGATAAAATCCTCAGCTGAAGGAAAGATCAAGAAGAAACAGCTTAAAGAAACTATCGAATACTGCAAGGAAAAAGAGCTCAATGTTGACAGAAAGAATTTTCTGATATTCTATTACAAGAGTTTTAATATTACAACGAAAACCAGGACTTCGATACTCCATGACCTCTACCTTCTCCTAATCTCGATGGGCAGTTTTGACGAAGCATTTGTTTACTATAAAGAGCTTTTGAAAACCATAAAAATGCCTAAAAAGTCCGCAGAGTATGCAAAGATAATATCAGACAGCGTATGTTTTACCAGGGCTCAGATATCTCTTCATAAGAAATCAGATTATCTCAAGCAGTCATGCTCGGTGTTTCTTAAGCTCAACGATTTTGAAAATTACCTGAAAGTGGTTTATAAAAGACTTACATTTCTTACAAGGACCGGCAGAATAAAAGTTTGCAGGGACCTTATAGAGCATGAACTTACAAAAAGATCGGAGCAGATAGACAAAAACACCAGAGAAACTCTTGAAAATGTTAAGCTTTACTATACAAATTCCGCACTTATACAGAGATCCGAACTGTACTTGAAACTCGTTCACATTTACAAGTACCTTGAAGCTGATTTTGTTTATCCGGGCGATACTCTCGATATAGGGATCCTCCTTGTTTTTGACAGTATAGTAACCCGAAAAGGCGAAACGGCGGTTGAATTATGCGAGAGTTTCCTGTTAAATCCCATAAGACCTCTCAACAAGATCGAAGAACTTTCATTCAACTATATTTATGCGAACCTGATGTTCAAGACCGGAAATTTACGGAAGGCATATGAGCTCTTCTCGGTCATTGAACAGATCTCAGTGAAAAAGACGATAGGCAATAATCTCATAACCGTACTTTCAGACAAAGTCGAAACAATGACGAACATGAGAAAAACTGCTTCCAAAGTCGAAATTGAATTCGAGAAAGCTATCACTCTCGGTAAAAGATTCAAAGACTATATTGGTCTGTTCAGAATATACACAAAATACATAATGCACCTTGTCGGTGCGGGTAAATGGAGAGATACGGAGATAAATATAAGATTTGCCATGAATCTTATCAGGAAAATTACGAACAAGGACGAGATCAAGAGGTTTGTGGTAAATATCGCATATTATCATTACATAATTAAAGATCCTGAGGGCTATTTTTCGCTTGTTAACAATATTACGAACATTCATCCCGGACTTCTAAAGTCAGAATCCTTCAGTAAATTCCTGAAGCAGATCGAAATGCTTTTCACAATGTATTCGAGAGAAAACTCTGAAATGATCATAAGTCAGCTTCCCGAAGTTTCGTCAAGGTTCATAAAGATGCTGATAATCGTAAAATATTTCAACAATTCACTCAATAATTACGATGAGGATTCGGTATCAGAACTAGTTAAACAGATAAGAGAGCTGAAGAACTCTTTCAAAGATATTCCGCACATCTACGATTATTTTGAAGTTCTCGAACTGCTTCTTGCGGAAGATTATGTAAACTCGCTCAAGCTCACGGTAAAACTGGGCAAGGACAACTATTCAAAAGGATACATTTTCGACAGCTATTTTGCAATTCTTTCATCTTATTTCTATTTCAAGAACAGGTCTCTTTACAGAAATTCGGAATTTTTCGAGGAAAAACTGAATCTGCTTTCTTCAAAAATAGCCGCATTCATGCCAGTGGAGAAGAGGGACGGTTTTCAAAACAGGTACTGGGTAATTTAATTCACTTTTTAACGGAGGTATTCGATATGGATAAATTCAGGAAAAAACTGATAAAATATAACGCCGAAGATATTATTTACGAGTCGGACCAGTATCATTATTTTAACAGTCACAAAACATTTATCTGCGACGAATCTCTCGGATGGAGGCCCAGAGTTGATATGTATGAGGTGAAGGACGAGCTGCATATTGTTGTGGATGTACCTTATGTTGATCCCGAAAGCATAGAAATAACTATTGACGACGACTGTATCCTCCTCAAAGGATTAAGGGATCAGATAGGATGCGACAAAAAAAGACATTATCATAAAATGGAGATCGATTTCGGGCCTTTTGAACGGTTGATCAATCTTCCGGTCAGGATCGATATGGATACACTTCAGCAAAGTTACAGCAAAGGTTTTTTCATGATAACAGCAAAAAAGATAAGAACAACATAATTTAGAGGAGTACAGATGCCTAAAATAAAGCAGAATCAGAATAAAAAAGCTTTTACTATACCTGACAGGATACCCATTCTTCCGCTTATGAATATGGTTGTTTTTCCGAATGTTATTATGCCTCTGATAGTTAACGACGAATCGCTTATAAGGCTGATAAATGACTCGATAAGTTCTACCAAGATAGTGGGGATTTTTGCCAATAAACCTGATGAGAGGGGCGATTTTAAGAATACTGAAATATTTAATGTCGGGACAGCAGTAATAATTTTAAGGATGTTCAGAGGAGAAAAGGACGGATCGGCCAGGATACTCGTTCAGGGACTCGGCAGAATAGAACTGAAAAAGATCGAAAAAGAAGAACCGTACCTTGTCGGCCGCATCCAGCAGATGAAAGAGAAAAAGACCCAGAGCCTGAAACTGACGGCACTACTGAGATCGGTAACAGAAACCTTTACCGAAATAATCAATCTTTCCCACAACATACCAGATGAATTGAGGATCGCGCTCAATACGATCAAGACACCTTCAAAAGTAGCCGACTTTATAGCTTCGAATCTCAATCTGACCATAGATAAAAGACAGAGAATTCTCGAAGAGACCGACATCGAAGAGAGGCTTATACTTCTGTCGTCTTACCTGAACAAAGAGCTCAAATTACTTAAACTCACTTCAAAGATCCAGGAGGATGTGGAGGAAGAGCTTGAAAAGGACCAGAAGGATTATTATCTGAGAGAGCAGCTCAGAGCCATCAAAAAAGAACTCGGTGAGACAGATGACGAATCACAGGAGCTTGAAGAGCTTGAAAAAAAGCTTGCAAAGAAAAAACTTCCCGAAATAGCCGCAACAGCAGCGAAAAGAGAACTTAAAAGGCTTAACAGAATGTCATCCGCTTCGAGCGAATACACCGTGGCCAGGACATATCTCGACTGGCTGCTGGATCTCCCATGGAACGACGAATTAAAGGATGAGATAGATATCGATAATGCAAAAAAAATACTCGACGAAGATCATTTCGGCCTCAAAGAGATCAAAGAAAGAGTTCTCGAATATATGGCGGTAAAGAAGCTGGCGGAAGAGATAAAAGGAAGCATTCTCTGCCTTGTCGGCCCTCCGGGAACAGGAAAGACCTCGATCGGAAAGTCAATAGCAAGAGCAATGGGCAGAAAGTTCGTAAGAGCTTCTCTCGGCGGAGTCAGGGACGAAGCAGAGATCAGGGGCCACCGCAGGACTTACATTGGTTCAATGCCCGGAATAATCATCAAAAATCTGAGGCAGGCCGGTGTCAGAAATCCCGTGATGATGCTCGATGAGATAGATAAGCTCTCAAGCAGCAATCAGGGCGACCCTTCAGCAGCGCTTCTGGAAGCTCTAGACCCCGAACAGAACTCCGCATTCGTCGATCATTATCTTGATGTGCCGTTCGACCTTTCTAAGGTAATGTTCATTATGACCGCCAATTATCCCGAGAACATTCCCGATCCGCTTCTAGACAGGATGGAGGTAATAGAATTTCCCAGTTACATACTTCAGGAGAAGGTGGCTATCGCAAAAAACTATATAGTCAAAAGGCAGATAAAACAGAACGGTCTTGTTCCTAAGGATATAAAATTTACGGACAAGGCTATAGAATTTATTGTCCAGAACTACACAAGAGAGGCCGGCGTGCGCCGTCTGGAACAAAGGATAGAGAAAATTTGTAGAAAAGTATCGGTGATAAAAGCAAAGAACGAAAAAACCGGTATAACAATTGACATAGAAAAAGTAAAAAAGTACCTCGGTAATAAGTTCATAACACCCGAAATGGCCAACCGGAAAGACGAAACAGGAGTTTGTACCGGGCTTGCATGGTCGCCGAGCGGAGGCTCGATCCTTTTCATCGAGGCGACGCTCATGAAGGGTTCCGATAAGGTCAAGATCACAGGACAGCTTGGAGAAGTGATGAGAGAATCTGCAGAAATAGCGATAAGCTACATGAAAGCTAACGCCGAAAAACTAGGAATTGAGTTGAGCAGATTTGAAAAATTCGATCTTCATATTCATGTACCCGACGGCGCAACACCGAAGGATGGTCCTTCTGCCGGACTTGCGATCGCGACTTCAATAATCTCGCTGTTCACAGGTATCCCGGTCAGGAAAGAAGTAGCAATGACGGGCGAGTTGTCCCTAAGAGGAAAAGCGATGGAGATCGGAGGTTTGAGAGAAAAAATTATAGCCGCAAAAAAAGCAGGGATCAAAACGGTGATAATTCCTTCCGAGAACATGAAAGACCTTGAAGATATACCGGAAGAAGTTGTTTCGTCGCTTAATATTAAACCTGTCGATCATCTTGATCAGGTGCTTGAAATAGCTTTAAAAAGAAAAATAGGAGCTAAAAAAAAAGTATAAATTTTACTTGCAAAAGTGACAAAATTTGAGTTTTTTACATTCCTATTTCGTAGATGTGAAAGTAACGGAGAAAAAAATGAGTTCAATGATGATAAAAATAGTAATTTTATTCGGTTTGATTTCAGTTCTGTCAGCGGCTGATCCGTGCGAAGAAAAAAAGACTGAATACGAGTCGAAGCTTGAGGCATGGAAAGCAGTTGAAACCAAGATGAAGAGTATTGAGATCACCAAAGCCCAGTACGACGAACTATTGCCTGAGTACAATAAACTTTGGCAGGAATCTGAGAAACTAAAAGCCGAATATCTCAAATGTAAAGACGAATCGGAAAATCAGCATAAAGCATTATATAATCAGGGAATACAGCTCAAAAAAGAAAATAAATTTCAGGAAGCTCTCGATAAGTTCCTTGAGGCTCTAAAGATCGAAAGCGATTTTCAGGAGGCATATGAGCAGGCTGCTGATGTAAGTGCCGAAATGGACAAATATGCCGAAATGGAAAAGTATATCGAAAAGATAAAAAGCGACGAGGAAAAGGGTAAGCTCTACAACAAAGTGGGCAACAAGTTCAGGAACAGTGATCCCGATAAAGCAGTAGGTTATTACGAAAAGATGGCTAAGTTTTACAAACCTGAAAATGCTTACTATCTGATAGGGGTAATTTATACTACAAAAAAGAATGAACCCGACAAAGCGATCGAATTTTATAAGAAATCGCTTAAGATAGACCCTAAAGACCATAAAGTTTACAACGCTCTCGGGGCAAGTCTTGTTGAATTAAGCAACCTCAAGAATACAAAAGAGGAAAAGGATAAGCTTATTGACGAGGCGGTATCCGTATTTCTTAAAGGTGTTGAGCTGGGGCCAAAAGGATACAGATCATATTATGAACTGTGCGTAAGATTATCGCAGCTTTATAATGTTCAGGGAAGAGCTATAAGCGCATTGGAATATGCCGATAAATCAATTCAGTACAGCAAGGATAAAAACTACAGTCTCGGTCATCTCGAAAGAGCTATAGCACTTATAAAGATGAGAAAATTCGAGGACGCAAAGAAATCTTTACTCATAGCCAAAGACGATTTTCTTACAAGGTCGTCTGTTGAGTTCTGGCTTGAAGAGATCGAGCGTATAAGGAACGGATAAGCGTAGAAAGATCATTAAAGGAGGCGCTTTATGAAAAGAAATATCACTATTATAATGCTGATTCTCTTATCTTTTGCATTCATGAGCTGTACATCTAAGCCCAGGTTTAAAATGGAAGACAAGGGAGGAAGTCCGGCAGTTGAGAGTGCCAGGGTTTCTGAAGATTATATTGTTGACGAGAACGGAAAGGAATTTTACAAAGAAAAACTTGAACCTCATTATGCTAAATTCAGGTGGATAAAGAACAGAAAAGTCCCTGTTTATGCCGATGATTCAAAATTTGCGGAACCCGTAACTTACGCTTATTCTCATGAATTCGTAGAGATAGTTGACGGCCGTATGGGACTTGATCTTTCAAAGATCAGGATATTCAATAAGGAAAGAGGTTATGTAGAGGGTTATACAAAGAATCATTTTCTTTTCGCTACTGATTACTATTCAGAACCTTACGAACTTACGGAAATGGAGATATTAAGGAGAAAAGAGCTCGACGAGCAGAAACAGAAACGGGAAGAAGAAAGAAGAAAAAAGAATCTCGAAATGCAGAAACAGAAAGAGTATAATATAGCCATACAGTCAGCCAGGACAGACCAGAAATCTGTTATGAGAATGACTTACCAGCAGCTTTCAGCTTATTTGACTCCTTCTTATACAGAAGACCTTGTCTATACGCAGAATTCGACGAGAACGCTCAAATTTACAAAAGGAACGACAGCTCTGTATTTTTCAATGGAGGAAGGTCAGGTAACAGGAATACATGCAGTCAATAATGCCGACGGT
>JAFGUL010000167.1 GCA_016938535.1 Candidatus Delongbacteria bacterium | reverse complement strand
TGTCAATATCACTATTATCAGTTTCTTCATTTCTTACATATGATCCGAAAATACCTAAAATAATAAAACCTTCAGGCTCATACTTAGATTTGAGAGTCTTTATCTTGTCATGTATAATTTTATTCACAGCACTATTCCCTTTGCTTACCTTTTAATTATACAAATTTACGCAAAAAGATTTTAAAAAGCAATTATCTTGATTATGAAGTGAAAATGTATTATGTTTAAAAGGAAATAGAAGTATAAACTCAGACGGAGGATTTTTGATATTCTGGATACTTATATTTTCCTCGCTGGTTTTCTGTTCGGATTTTAATCTTGAAGTGAACGGCGGATACATGGTCGAAGATTTTTATGATCTTAATGAATCGGTATATTCTCACGGAAAGCTTGGATATTCCTACGGGACCGACAATATTTTTACTGAAGCTGTGCTTTACTATGACTCCCGGAAAGATTCAGATGTCGTGGATGTTTACAGGGCGTTTGCCAGTCTGTACGGAAAGAATACCGCATTAACTCTCGGCAGGCAGAAACTCGTCTGGGGCACGAGCTATATTTTTAATTACGCCGATGTTTTCAATGAGATCAATATAATTGATCCTCAGGGCGAAAAGAGAGGTGTGAATTCGTTGGACATAAAATACAGTCTCGGCAGGACATTCAGGCTTGAGGGAGCTGTTTATCAGAAGGAAAATGAGGATATAAAAAAGGCGGCGAGGACAATTTTCAACCTGCCTGACTGGGAGTTTTCCGCCAATTATTTCGATACGGACGATGAGGCGGTCTTTGAGGCTAAAGGCAATGCGCTGATAGGACTGTGGACGCAATATGTTCTCAAGGCGGAAAGAGCAGTTCTGGGCGCAGATTACTCATTTCTGATAAACGGGAACATTCTTTACGCGGTAGCGGAAGCTGATGTGTCGGCCGTGGACGGAACTGGCAGATTTTACGGATCATTGAGATACAATATAGATGAATTCAACATGATCCAAACCGGTTTTATGACTCCTTTTGAGCATAAGTATCACTTCTTTATCGCAAACTACGAAAGAATAGTGAACGATTATGCGGTTTTAGGGCTGAGTTATTACAGAACCGTGAGTAAATTATTTGAAACCGATACAGCAAAGATCGAACTTAAAGTCAATTTTTAAAACTCAGGGAAAGACCGATGATAAATGTAAGAATGGAAAATTTAGTCAAGATATACAGAAACGGGAAAATATCCGTTAAAGCTCTCGATAACATAAATCTTGAGATAGAAAAAGGCGAATTTCTGGTATTTGCAGGTCCGTCGGGAAGCGGTAAAACAACTCTTCTGAACATAATAGGAACCATGGACAGGCTCACCGAAGGGAAACTGCTGATAGACGGCGAAGATATTTCAGGACTGACAAAGGATGAAGCATCGGAATTCAGGAAAGAAAAGGTCGGATTCATATTCCAGAGCTTTAATCTGATACCCGTACTTACCGCGTATGAAAATATCGAATTCTCGCTTGATCTGATGAAAAAATTTGGCGCGAAAGAAAAGCGTGAAAAGGTAGAGAGCATCATGAAAGAGATGGGTATATTGGAGCTTAAGAACAGAAGACCTGCAGAAATGTCGGGAGGTCAGCAGCAGCGCGTGGCTGTGGCGAGAGCTCTGGTGAAAGAACCTTTACTCGTACTGGCGGATGAACCGACAGCGAACTTAGACAGCAAAACAGGTGGTTCGATACTCGATCTGATGGAGGAAATGAACGAGAAAAAGAAGATCACATTTATTTTCTCTTCGCATGACCCTAAGATAATCGAAAGAGGCAAAAGAGTAATAAGGCTAAAGGACGGTAAGATCGATAAAGGTAAGGCTCTATAATGATATTGAAAATGGCCTACAGAAATATATTCAGGCACAAACAGAGGACTGTTCTCACGCTCGTGGCAATTGTATTCGGAATTTATCTTGCGATATTCGGGGACGGTCTTAATGCGGGAATGGAAAGAGATATCATAAACACATATAAAAGAACCGAGATCGGCGACTTCAAGATATATCAGGAAGGTTTTTATACCGAAAGAGAGTACAATGAACAGCTTGAATATCTTATCGGAAATGAGTCTGAGGTATTTGATGCCCTTGAAGATCACAAATATACTGCAAGGCTGAATTTCCCGGGGAATATAATTTACGGAGCTGATGAGACCTCTGTAAGTTTTCTCGGTGTTGATCCTGTTCAGGAAGACGAAATTTTCGACAGGAGCAGCTTTATTCAGGCAGGCGGATTTTCTCCCGGTGACAGAGATGTCGTGATCGGGTCGGGTCTCGCTGAACTTTTAGATCTCAAGGTCGGGGACGAGGTCACAATAACGGCCAGAACGGTCACGAAGAGCATAAATGCATACGATGTTAAGATCAGCGGGATAATCAAAACCGGCAATCCGCTCCTTGACGGAAGAATTGTATTTACCGGTCTCAAATTTGCGAAAGAATTTACTCTTGCCGGTAAGGTTAATGATATTGTTGTTCTAGGAGACGAAAAAGGTTTGAATAACTTAGAAAAACTCAATGTAGAGATCGTAGGATGGGAAAAAGAGACCGAAGATCTTATAAATATGACCAAAATGAAGCGCAAAGGCGTTGCTCTCGTGAGCCTTATAATTCTGATAATGGCCGGGGTAAGCATAGCAAACACGATGATAATGGTGATGATGGAAAGACAAAAAGAGATCGGGATAATGATGGCAGGCGGGATGAGCAGAAGAAGCATCATGGCTCTTTTTTTTAGCGAAGGAATGATAGTGGGCACGATCGGAAGCGGTCTGGGGGCTTTGCTCGGATCCGTTACAGTGCTCTATTATGAGAAGGAGGGGATCGCTTTCGGTATTGAAAATCTGGGATTGAATCTGCCGGTAAACGACAGGATATTTACCTATCTCGATGTAAAAGTAGCCGCTGCTTATATGATAACCGGGCTTGTTATTTCACTTGTCGCGACCCTGTATCCCGCTTACAAGGCTACTAAATACGATCCGGTCGAAATTTTAAGAGATTAGAGGTTTTTGTGTTCAAGATGGCTTTAAGGAATATATTCAGGAACGGTAAAAGAAGCATGCTGACCATGACTGTAGTGATCATAGGAATAGCGGGAGTTGTTCTCGGATTAAGCTGGGTTTCGGGAGCGGAAAACACTTTTATCGAGGAGGGAACGAAGTTTACAGGTGAGATCAGGATCACGAGACCTGACTTTGAGATGAAGGAAAGGTCAATGGATGTTTCATCGAATTTTGATCATGATGAGATCAAAGCTGCTCTTGAGGATATCGGCGGAATAGAGAGCACCGCGGGAAGGATAAAATTCGGCGGAGTGATCTTTTCAGAGGACGATGATTATACAGCAATGGGCACCGCCGTCGAAGAGCAGGACTACGATAATATCAGATTTGTTGACTACATTTTTGAGGGCAGATATCTTGATTTTGAAAGTGAAGAACCGGAAATCCTTGTCGGGGAGAAGGTAAAAGAGAAATTAAAACTTAAACTCGGCGATGAAATAACTATACTCACAAGCACTCAATATACCGAAATGTCGGCTTATAATTACAAAATCGCCGGATTTTACAGGTTCGACAACAGCAGGATGAACAGAAGTTTTTACCTGAAACTGTCCGACGCACAGTATCTCCTTAATATGGAGGGAGCGGTCACGGAATATCTGATCTATTTAGACGATATAGGACAAACGGACAGAATAGTATCCCGGATCGAAAACAGGCTCGACGCAGGTGAATATCTTATTATGCCCTGGCATAAAATAGGCATGAACGAGTTTATGACACAGATGCTTCCGTTAATGAAAACAATTCTCTCTCTCATACTCGCTCTTCTTTCGGGCGTAGGGATAGCCAATACTATGGTAATGGTTGTTTTTGAGAGGAAGAAAGAGATCGGCGTTCTCAAAGCTATGGGAATGAAGAACAAAAACATTGTCGGACTTTTAACGTTCGAAGGGATGATGATCGGACTAGCGGGAACGATACTCGGCCTGATACTGGGGAGCTTAATATCCTATTATTTCATGGTTTACGGGGTCGAGATAGGTGATGCTATGGAGCTTGTTTCTGCAGAGGTTAATGTAAAATCAACAATTTATATGAAGCTCAAGCTAAGTTCAGTAATTTT
>JAFGUL010000166.1 GCA_016938535.1 Candidatus Delongbacteria bacterium | reverse complement strand
TACCTTCAGTAAGATATTTATGTTTTGTTTTTCCTATACCGAGAAATAATATCTTCAATTTTCGAGCTGCTCTTTTTCTTCCTTGATAATCTTGATCTTTTTTATATCATTGCTGTTGAAAAAATATTCGTACAGCCTGATAATATCTTCGATCTCTTTTTTCGAAAGGCTGCTGACAGCGTAAAAAGAAGGGGCTTTTTTGTTCGTATCTATTATCGGCAAAAGCTTGTTTATCAATTCCTATTCCTCTGTTTTTTTGCGCGGTAAATATATGAAATAATATCGAACTATGCAAACTGATTTTTCTTAATAAAAAAGGCGGTCAGAAACCGCCTCAGTTAATTTTATTCATATCTTTATTCGCCTGTACTGACCCTTAATCTAAGATCCTCGTCATCCTGAACGCTTTTGCTCATATTTTCCAAAGAATCAATAGCGGACTTGTCATTTGAGACAGGGTTTTCCGAAGCCAGACTCATTTCAGAATTTAGTGAAGGTATAGTTCCGGTTTTATTGTTGTCGAACAGCCCCAATGACGAAATATAAAAGAATGCTATAAAAATAGCCGCGACCCCTGACACGTAATAAAATATTTTTGAATACAGAGGTGTTACCGCTGTCCTTTCTTTTTTCTGTTCATTCCTTACCGAATTTAATCGTGAACGCAGCGCAGCATCGAATGAATCGGAAACTGAGACTTTCAAAAGAGATCTGACTGAATCTGAAGTTTTTTTGAGATCAGATACAAATTTTCCGCAATCGGGGCATACCCTTATATGCTCTGAAATCTCAATGCTCTCTGCTTCGGTTACAACATCATATTCCAGTTCCTCTCTCCTTATCATCTCTTCCAGTCTGCTGCATTTTTCCATTATTATCTCCGGTTTTGAATTTTCTATTTTATATAGTCCGCTATCGCGTCTCTCAGATTAAGCCTTGCCCTGTTCAGCCTCGATTTTACTGTGCCCGTCGGTATCTGAAGCAGCGCAGCAATCTCTTCGTAGCTCATCTCATCGATATCTCTGAGCATCACTATTTCACGGAACTTTTCTTCCAGACTGTCTATTGAACTCATGATAATGTCGGAAAGTTCATTTTTTAATACATCTCTGTCGGTTGAAGAATTTTTATCTCTGATCTCATAGTCATTTTCACCGTCTTTTCCGGTTATGGAGAACGAATTCATCTTTCCTGATCTTGATAGTGCCGTTTTAGCGAGATTTATAGCTATAGTATATATCCATGTCGACACTTTGGCTATTTCTTTATACTTCTCTTTGTTCAGATAGACCCTGACGAAAGTATCCTGCACGATATCCTCTGCGGACTCCCTGTCCTTCATGTAATAGAATATATGATTCATAAGTTTGTTCTTATATCTTTCAACAAGTTCGGAATAGGAATCCTCGTCGCCGTTCTGAAACCTCAGCATCAGCTCTTCGTCTGTAAGTTTTTTTAAGTTCATCATATCCATTATTTCCCTGCTCTTTCGCGAAATTAAACTTTTATAAAATCACTTTTGTTCTGTATTATCTTTTATTTCATCCGGTTTCTTGTAGGCCGATATAAATATTACGGTCAATACAACTTCTGAAAAAGTAACGGTGATCCTGTACATCCAAGGTAGAACCAGCGCGTATTCGACAGGAATAATATCCGCAAGCCAGTATGTCATGACACTCTCCCTTACCCCGATACCTCCCGGGGCGAAGAAAGCAAGCAGACCTAGCGTCCAGCTGATCGGAAGAATGAAAAGTATCTGCGGATCTTCCAATAAATTAACAGAAGTGTATGAATTCGCCAGAAGTATGAACGCAAAGCTCATAAGGAACCAGTTTGCTGTCTGCAGCACTATGTAAATAAGATAATTCTTTGCAGGAAGTTCTTTTCCTATCTTTTGTTTCCCCATCTTTTTTAGAAAGAAATTCACGGAACTTGAAAAAAATGCAGGCATTTTCAGCAGAATAAGAAATACCGTCAGCAGAACGGCTGTTGTCTGATACCCGTTAAGATATTCATTTGAACCCGATTTAAAAAAAAGGAGAGCCGAACCCATTAATATTCCGAGAAAATTCGCTGTTAACTGCGAATAGAACACGCTTTGTACAGCCTTATTTTTAGGGATTCCCTCAGCCGACGACAGATAAACCAGCCCGGCTATCTGAAGCACCTTGCCTGGTATATACCTTCCCATATTTGATACGAACCATATTCTCATCGCAGTAATAGTATTTATCTTTTCACCGAGGGAACCAAGAAGATATCTCCATACGAAAACCGGATAGATCAGAGAAACAAACACAGTTATAACCGAGAGAAAAATATATTTAGGATCGTAGCTGTTATATTCAATACCCCTGATCTTATCAAAATTTGTACAAATATTCTTTACAACGAACCATATCACAAGTAAGAAAAGAATGAGTTTAACCGCTTTAACTGAATATTTAGATATATTTTCTTTTATTCTTAAGAACTCCTCATAAAATACAGGTTAATAATATAACTGATTATTCGAAGTATTGCTAAATAAATAATTCATTATGAATTCTCAACTTACTTACACTACTTATTGCGTAACAACTTACTTTAGCGAATCCGGGTCTTTTGTCTCATCTTTTAAAATAGTTGTATGCTTCTGCATTTTACGGATCTCCTCGAGGAGTTCTTCCTGAGAAAAAACACTATGCTTGAGCAGTACCTGAATGAGAGCTTCGATAGTAATGGTGTTAGTTAGTGAAAGTTTCTCCACCGAAAGATCTATTTTCGGCTCCGTCTGGTCTTTTTTTCTGAATGACAGCATCTTATCTCCGTAATAAACATTTGATTATTTATTTCGTTTTGACTATATTTAGCTTTCGGAATATATGAAAAGAAGGTCATGATGGCAAGATTTTTATTACTAATAACGGCAGCGGTAACTCTTCTATCGTGTTCGGATATTTTTTCAACAAGAGATCCCGAAGATCCTCAGGGAAATACAGATAACTACTTCAGTGAATCTGTCCCTGAACTTGAAGCGAATTTTAAAACAGCTCTTCTTGGTCTGGACCCTTATTTATATGAATCGCTTTTCTTTAATTTACCGGAAACAGGATCGTACTTCAGATTCATTTCTCAGGCTTCTGATGTTGAGCAAAGCATATTTAACGACTGGAATATTGAAAATGAAAAAATATTCATAAACGGGCTTAAAGCGTCAAACATTTCTTTATCGGAAATAGATCTGAACAGCGGTTCCTATGACGAGACTGCTGATTCCACTTCAATAGACATTGAGTATTCAATGAAAGTCTCGGGTGCTGATGGAGAATATTTTATTAACGGCAACTTCACTTTTTATATTGTAAAACTGGACGGATTATTCTGGTATATAAAAACATGGACTGACATATCGTCTCAAGGAAATGTCAGCTTCAGCAAACTTAAAGCTCCGTACGCGTTTTAAGTTCAGATTTTCAATATTATTAAGTTGACAAAACCGCGGTGTTTTTTTATATTCGATACTCTTTAAAATAGAATGTTGCTCCCGTAGCTCAGTGGATAGAGCAGTGGTTTCCTAAACCATTGGTCG